>JAIBBY010000073.1 GCA_019694455.1 Pirellulales bacterium | reverse complement strand
TCGACGCCAATCCATCCGTCGATGTCTCCGCTTTGCAAACCGCGATGCAACCCTTGACCCAGTCCGAGAACACACAACTCAGCCACTACGCGGCGCAGGTCGCCGAGCGACTGGCCGATCGCCAGCGCGCCCAGCCGTAGCCGGGTCGCGCCAAAAAAAAGCGATCGACTGTTGGGGGCGGCGTATACCCACACGAATCGCAACACAATCACTAATCAAAACCAGGAGGTTGACATGGCTGCTTCCAATAAAGAAGTGATCGAGATGCTCACCACGGCCTACAACATGGAGCTCGAGACCGTCACCAACTATCTGGCGGCCAGCATCAATCTCGACGGCGTCCGCGCCGAGGAGATCAAAAAGTCGCTCGCGGCCGACGTGACCGGCGAACTGAGCCACGCTCAGCAACTCGGTAACCGCATCAAGCAAATCGGCGGCGCCGCCCCCGGTTCGCAAAAGCTCAAGTTCACCCAAACCTCGCTGCAGCCCAGCAGCAATAGCACCGACGTCGTCTCGGTCATCAAGGCGGTGATCGAAGCCGAGGAAGCCGCGATCGCCCACTACAAAAAGATCATCAAGGCGACCGACGGAGAAGATTACGTGACGCAAGACATGGCCATCAAGCTCTTGAGCGACGAGGAGGCCCATGCCGTGCTATTCCGCGGCTTCCTCAAGGAATACACGCAGAGCTGATCGCCGTCCTTGTCGGCATCCTTGATCCGCATAGACTCTCTGCGGCCCTGCGAAATGCGCTGCCGCACGATCGACCTGCGCGATGCGAACGCCGCAACGCGCAGGTCGGTCGGCTTCTCTTTGAGTGCCCCGCGCGGGATGTGCCAACCAGTGGCATGCTGCGGCGAACTCACGCGGCCCCGTCACGCCTGACCGGCCACCAAGCGGCTACTGTAATCGTCCCAGCATATGGCGAACCGTTGCCAGGGCCGCTAGATTGACGCCCGTCAATTATGACTTGGTTTACTCTGTTGGAACGCAATTCGGCAGACTATCGCAGACGTCGCCACCGGAACGAATCGATGAGCACAACTACAACTTCGCTGATGGTGTTCGTGTGCGCTTTTGGCGCTGCGCTGTGCGGAATGCTGTTGCGCCGCGCCTTGCCAGAACATCATCTCAGCTCGGACACCAAAGAGACCGTGAAGTTGGCGATGGGGTTCGTGGCAACCATGGCCGCGCTGATCCTCGGCTTGCTTGTCGCGTCGGCAAAGGAATCGTACGACAAAGAATCGGACGGTGTGATTCAAATGGCCGCCAAAGTCATTTATCTCGATCGCGTGCTGGCGAATTTTGGTCCCGAGACCCATGCGGTGCGCGTCCTGTATCGCCACGCCGTCGAGCAGGTGACAAAGCGCATGTGGCCCGATTGGCAAACCAGCGAATCACAACTGGATCCTAGCGCTTTGCACACGGAAGATCTGCTGGCTGCGACCCAATCGTTGGCGCCAAACAATGAGTTGCAATCGACGCTCAAAGACCACGCTGTCGCGCTATGCTTGGAGCTTGGCCAAATGCGCTGGCTGGAGTACGAACAAGCCCAAACGACAGCGTCAGGCCCCATGCTGTACATGTTGGCATTCTGGTTCGCCGTGTTGTTTGCGAGTTTCGGCACATTCGCGCCCAGCAATGGCACGGTGGTCGCGGCATTGCTGCTGGCAGCGCTTTCGGTGGCCGGGGCGATCTTTCTGATCCTGGAACTGCAGAGCCCATTTGCAGGGCTTGTGCAAATCCCAAACACGCCGTTCCTGGATGCGATCGCCCACCTTGGGAAATGACCAGGTTTGAACAACCAACCTTTCAAGTTCTGCGTCAAGAATGCGTGCATTCGCGCGGCTGGCGCCTAAAGTCGCGCTTCGCCGGCGTCGCTGCGCATGTTCAGAATCTGCCGCCGGGGACTTCGGCGACGGCGCCGCCGCTCCAATTGCGCCTCGCCGATCACGACAACTTTTCACTCCTTCCCGACGCGTGAATGGCTGCGCCACAATCGATAACCTTTACCGACTGCGCAATATGTAACGATTGCGCGCCGCTTGTAAATTTTCCAATTTCCCACGGGCCAGTTTCTCCCTGGCCGTGGCCAGCGCCCCCGCGCACGCCGCGCATGCGGTCTGTTCGCCACAGACCGATCGCGCCGCGTGGTTTTTAATCAACAGGCCCAGTCAGCGCCGCTCCATGCAATGCGTAACCACTTGAATCCACGCGGCTTACAAGCCTACTGCTAGCGCAAGAAATTGTTGCCGGTTTGCCACATAGCCACCTCCCGCCAGCCAGACGGCAAAATTCTCCGCCATCGCAAACTCTCTTGGCGTCTGCGCTTCGGCGCGAAGCGCAATACGGTGTTAAACTTTTCTGTTTGCAGATTGGCGATTGGTCCGCCAGACTTACGAATTGAATTTCTTAAAGTTTCTTGCGTTCGGAATGTGAACTGCAACGCCCATGGGGGCCGTTGATTTTTATTCGCCAGAGTCGGTCGGGGGGAGATTCTTCGATGCGTCGCTTCTTGTTGTCGAGCGCCTGCGTGTTGGGCGCCGCCCTATCATCCGCCGCCAGCTTTGCCCAATTCGATGCCTGCGGTTCCTGCCAGGGCCCAGTCCGCGCCTATCGGCCGGTCTACGAAACCTGGTATGAAGAACGGCAGGCCACCTACTACCGCGTCGACACCGAAACCATCGTCGAAGAGCGCCCCGTGACGGTCTACCGACCCGTGTGGGAAACCGAAATGCGCGAGCGCCGCTACACTGTCGCCCGCCCCGTCTGGGAAACCGCCGAACGCGAGGAGCGTTACCGCGTGCAAAAGCCGGTGTGGGAAACGCAGATGCGCGACACCAGCTTCGATCGCGTCCAAAACGTGGTTGAGACTCAAATGCGCGAAGAGCGCTTCGTGGTCAATCGCCCGGTTTACGAAACCTCGGAGCGTGAAGAGCGCTTCGTCGTTCGCCGCCAGGTGCTGGAGACCGCCGAGCGCGAAGAGCAATACACTGTCAACGAACCGGTCACCACGTACCGCACCCAGATGGTCGATGCCGGCGGCTTCGTCGACCAGTGCGTGCGGCAACCGGGCCGTATCTGCAACAAACTCGCCTGGCAACCCTCTGGCTGCGCTGTCGACCCCGCGACCGGCCAGTCGTTTTATCGCCGCGGCGGCTTGGCCTGGACTCCGGTCCAGCAGCCAGACACCTACACCACGCAGCGCGTCTGGCAGTCGAACGTCGTGGCCCAGCAAATTCCGCAAACCACCTTCGTGCAACGCGTGATGACGCGCAAAGTGCCCGTGCAGACCGTCCGCTTTGTCGACGAAGAAATGGTCCGCAAGGTCCCGGTGCAAACTTGCCGCATCGTCCAGGAAGAGCAGGTTCGCCAAACCCCGGTGCAGGTCTGCCGCCAGGTCGTCGAGCGCGTGCAGCAGCAAACGCCGGTGCAAGTTTGCCGCTTTGTCGAAGAAGAGATCGTCCGCAAAGTGCCGGTGCAAACCTGCCGCATGATCTACGAAGAGCGCGTCGAGCAGACGCCGGTTCGCGTCTGTCGTCAGGTGGCGACGCAAGAAGTCATTCGCACCCCGCGCTGCGTCGAACGCCGCACGCCGGTCACCTACACCTACCGCATTCCGCACACCACGCTCCGCTGGGCGCCGGTGGCCCCGGTGTACGTCGAACCGACCTGTGCCAGCGCGACGCCCGCCGCCACCTTGGTTCCGGCGCCCATCGTTTCCGAGCCGCAGCCTACCCCCGCCCCGCCGCAACATTCCGCCCCGGCGACCACGCAAAAAAAGCCGATCGAGCAACCGCAGTCAGCCAAACAGCCCGCCGCGGAGGCCCCAACCGAGCAGCCCAAGCTCGATCCCAACAAGCCGCTGCCCGAACCGGTTGACGAAGAACAGGCCGAGCCCTCGCCGAGCGATGCCCCGGTCCAATCGGGCGACAAGGCCACCTAGTGCGGCCTGGCCCGCCCAATCCAATCGACGCCCGGCGGCGTGCTGCAAAGCCCGCCGCCGTTCTTTTTGGCGCCAACGACGCTCGCCGCAAAGCGAAAGAAGACCGCAGCAGATTTTCCTCCATGAAATCGACAGGGTTCAAATTTCGCGCGGGCCGTCTTAAGATCGGTGCAAAGGATGGCACGTCATGCATGACAGCAGTTCCACGTTGACCGCGCTCGTCGGTCGCACGATCGCCCTAGTTGGCAAGCTGGAGGCGATGAATCGCCGCGCCGCCGCCGATCTCTTACGGCAGCACGGCGCCACCGTGGCCGATCGCGTCGACGCCTCCATCGACACCCTCGTGGTCGGCGGAGACGCCAGCTTGTCCGACGCCGCCGCCACCGAACTGTTGGACGACGAACTGGCCGCCGCCGCCCATACCGGCCGCCTCGAAATTTGGAGCGAAACGCGGCTCTGGGAACGCCTCGGCCTGGTCGAACCGCGCGATCAGGTGCAACAACTCTATACGCCTGCTCTGCTGGCCGACCTGCTCAAGCTCCCCGTGGCTATTGTGCGCCGCTGGCAGCGCCGCGGGCTCATACAGCCCGTGCGGCAGGTCCATCGACTCGCCTATTTCGACTATCGCGAAGTGGCCACCGCGCGCCGTCTGGCCGATCTGTTGGCTGCCGGCGTCTCTCCCCAAGCCATCGAACGCAAGCTCGCCCGCTGGCGCGACTATTTGCCGCAAGTTGACCGCCCCCTCTCGCAGTTGTCGATCATTGTCGAAGGTCAAGATCTGCTGCTCCGCGCCGGCGAAGGACTCATCGAAGCCGGCGGTCAGCGGCGCTTCGACTTTCAAGCCGCCGATGCCGTCACCCAACCGCACACCGCCGCGCTCGCCACTCCGGCGGCGGAACTGGCCCGGCGCCTTCCCTTCGGCGCCACGCCCGCCGAACTCATCGCCGCCTCGGAAGAGTGCGAAGACTCCGGCGCGCTTGTTCCGGCGATCGAATTATGTCGCGCAGCGCTGGCGGCCAAGGGGCCCGATGCCGAGCTTTGCTTTCGACTTGCCGAGTTGCTCTACCGCGTGGGTGATCGCGCCGCCGCCCGCGAGCGCTACTACATGGCGCTGGAAATCGACGAAGATCTCGTCGAGGCGCGTGCCAATCTCGGCTGCGTGCTGATGGAAGAGGGCCAGCCCGAACTGGCTGTCGCCGCCTTTCAAGGCGCGCTCGATTTTCACCCTGACTACGCCGACGCGCATTATCAACTCGCCCGCGCGCTTGACGACCTGGGGCGCCGCGACGAGGCGACGGTTCATTGGCAGGCCTTTGTCGGCCTCGCTCCAGAAAGCCCCTGGGCAGAACTGGCCGCCGCGCGACTGGCGCGCCCTTGAGCGGTTGGGCTTATGGGCCAGAGGTTTCGTTGGCGGGGGGCTTGTGAGCGTGTTTCTTCTTGGCCTTGCGCTCAATACGCGCTTCCAGCCGTTCCACGATCGACAGCGTGAACCAGGCCAGAATCACCCCCAAGGTCGGCAAGTACAGCCGTCCCACGCCAACGGCCGTGCCAATGGCCGCCGTCAGCCAGATGTTCGCCGCCGTGGTCAGTCCGCGCACGCGATTCTCTTCGCCCACCTTCAAAATCGCGCCGGCGCCGACAAACCCAATGCCGGTCGCCGTCCCTTGTATCACGCGTGTCACGGCGTCGGCCGACGCCCCTGACTCAACCGCTGCCATGACGAACAGCGCCGACCCCAGCGACACCAGCATATGCGTGCGCATGCCAGCTTGCTTGCCGGTCAGGCTGCGTTCAAACCCCAGCACTGCCCCCAGCAAGGTGGCCAAACACAGGCGGATGGTCACGCTCATCACATCGGGATAGTCAAGCGATCCGTTGATGAGTTGTTCGAACACTTCGCTCATGGATGTCTGATCCTGAAAGCTGTTGCCGCTGCCCCACCACTATGCGCGCCACGGCCCGACGAGGGAACACTCGGCCGACGTTGGGCGCCCTTGTTACCAGACAGTTACCCAATCACCGCGCGCTCGCTTCTAGAATCCAGTGGCGGAATCAACCGCGGAAATCCACGCCATACCGAAGGATGATGTGATGCGAACTGTCACGATCGTTTGCCTGCTTCTCTGTGTTCAGCTCATGCTCACTAGCGCGGCGACGGCGGCGGAAGTGCGGTCGCAAAAGCAAGTTCACCTGAACAAGACTGAGGCGTCTTTGTTGCCGCTGGATCGAATGCGAACTTGCAAGACGCGGTCCCCAACGCCGATAGTCATTCGTTTCGCGAGCTGCGCGAAACCAATGTGAGAGATTGACGACCGCAACGCGGGGGCCGACCGTAGCGGGTACTGTCGGGCTTAATTCTACGCTGCGGGGCGAGATCGGCTTGTCCGCGGCATTCGACGATTGCTGCTACTCGCCGCGGCGCAAGCCTGCTTCTTTTCCTGCCCGCTCACGTCACCGGCACGCGGAATAGCTGGGTAGTCCCTGGGCCTGGCCCGGTCGCGTGGGCTTTGCACACCCGGTCGAATCTGGCCGAAGCGGGACGCGGCCTATGGCCTCGGCTACTTGCGCCGCCGTCCCCACCACAGCATCAACGCACAACCAATCATCCCGAGCACTGCCGTACCTGGCTCAGGGACGGTTGCCACGCGGAACCCGACATTGACGTCCTCGAGCGCCGGGGGGGAACTGTCCCGGGCCGAGGACTGCAAGTTGACCGCGTAGCCACCCCACGAATCACCGCGCAAACCTCGAAACGGCGAGCTGATGAGCGTTTCGTTCCATTCCCAGACATTGCCGCCTTGGTCCGCTGTGCCATAAAAGCTGTCGCTCAAGGGGCCGGCGCTACCGACTGTCGTCACGTTGCCGTACAGGCCGTTCCAGATGGCGCCGTTATAGTAATTTGCCACGTTCGCGCCCGGGTTACTAATGTTGCCGGCGATGTCGGCAGTGGCCACGGTGGGCGCCGTGTTGCTGGCCGTGGGGTAAAGCCAGTAGTTGTCACCGTCGCCCCCTTGCGCCGCCGGCTGATGGTAGGCTGACTTGTACCACTCGTCTTCGCTCGGTAGTAACCACTTCGCCCCCGCGTTGCGCGTGATGCTCAGGCCATTGCTGGGCGTGGCCGTGCCGCCCAACAGTGTGTAGGCGCCGGTTTCGGTGTCGCCGGCGCCTTGGCCGTTATTGAGCCAGTTGGCAAAACGGATCGAATCGTACCAACTCACGTAATTCACCGGCTTGTCGGCCATGTTGGGCTTGCTGGAATACGTGTAGGCGCCGCTGACGCCGCTACGCGTGATCCCGGCGCGGGGATCGCTCCCCATGTTCGTGTTGTAGAGGGCCAACGGATCGCTGGCCGCTTTGAAGTTCAAAAATTCGGCATACTGCGCATTGGTCACTTCGGTCGTGCCGATACGATAATTGTAGCCCACGCTACCGTAGAGATTGCCGGTTAACGGATCGGCTGCGTTCCCCGCGTTGCCAATCGGCACGGTGGGGATGGTCACGGCCGAGGCGGGCTGGATGAGTAGCGAAGCGAGCGCTAGACCAGCGCTCAGTAAAAAGAAGCGCCGAAGTATTGTTCTGCGCATTAGCGTTTCCTTTTTTTAGTCCGGGTCTGGCCAGCAAACGGTCGCGTGAGGCGCCACACTGATAACGATGAGGGAAAATCCGCGAGTGAGAGGGTAATGTCGCGCCCCCCCCCATTGTCAAGCAACTGCGTTAATTCTTTCAGACAATTCTGTTGAGCGAGAAAAAAGCCAAACCGAACGCCGCCGCGATCACGGCACTGGTCCTTGGCGTAATCCGCCTGAGCGAACGTAGCGCCGCATTTGCATCGGCAGTGACTCACGAATTGCGCATCGCGCCGATCGGCGCTCCGTCATTTTCAGACTCCACGAACATGGTCCCGGAGTTGCCGCAAGCGAGCGTCGACGACTGTTTCAACCGTTTCAAAAATCGGCCCGCGAGGCCGCCGAATCACGGCCGGGCGTAGGGTTGGGACTGGCGCTGAGTCGACAGTTGGCGCAACGGATGGGGGGCGATCTCCAGTACGATCCCCATGAAATAGGGGGCGCCAGCTTTTTACTAACGCTGCCGCGCTTTGTCGAAAACCCCGCAACTCCCTGTTTGTGAACGCAAATTCATGGCCAATCGTCGTCGCTTCGACAGAAACCATCTCCATAACCGCCGGTTCTGATTCGCTTTACGGTCAACATTCAAAGTCGCGCAACAAAAGTGTTACAGCCGCCATATTTTGCTTGAATTGTTGGCAGGTCAGGATAAATTACCGGAAGTCGTCCGAGTTCTATTTGTCTGGAGTTGGCTACTGGAGTCGCTAGTGAGAAAGAAGACCTAGTCGGGCACCCCCTCTACGGTTTCTTCCAATTTCTTTCTCGCAGGTGGCTCTAATGAACCGGATTTCAATTCGGCTGCGCGCGTCTTGGACGTGCAATTTGCTGGCGCGCGGCCTAGTCATCGCCCATCTTGTCCTTGTCGTCTTCGCGCCCGCCTCTTCGGCCGCGCTCATCGTGATTGGCGCTCCTCCCTCTGTGCAGTCGAACGCCCTCACTAGCAATCCAGACATGTTCTTGTTCTTCGAGTCGCAGCAGACACTGGCCAACCCCTTGCCGGTCGACATCATCAACCCCGGCCTCTATGGCAAGGCGAATCCCAACGCTTTGGGTCTCATCCCCCAAGGCACGGTGGTGCAAAGCTATCTCCTGCACCGCGAAACCGATCGCAACACCTTTAGCAGCATCCTCGGTGGCTGGACGGCGCCCAACAACATTCTGGGCATCATCGTCTCCGACAGCCTGCTCGACGCCACCGATGCATCGCTCGGCAACCCCGGCACGCTATATCCCACCGGACTCGCCTATCGCGGCGCTGAGTTCGCGTTTCCCATCACGCCGGACACCTTGTTTTGGAACGCGAACCTGTTGAACATCTTGTTCAACTCTAGTGCCGCAGCGGTGATGGATCAGGTCCGCATCATTGTGGCCGTGCCCGAACCCAGCATGTTCGTGCTCGGCATGACCGGCGCGCTTGGCTTCGTGCTCTGCGTTCATAACCGCCGGCGACGGTAGTGACAAAAAGAGAATCGGGGCGTTGTTTGGCCGGAGGTTCATCGCGCAGGGTCGCGCGAGCCCCGTCCGGGTGGCGAAATCATTAGCGCGCGGCTTGGCCAAATGCCACTGGCCAGTCTCACTTGTCGCTCGGCGCCCGCTGGGCCAATAGGTAGGCCAATAGATCGAAAAACTCTCCCTCTGGAATGTCTCGCGCCAGATTCTCCGGCATCAACGACAATGCCGACGGCTCCGCCTCGTCAATCAATTCGCGGGCAAACGCGATCTCCTTCCCCTCCGCATTGGCGATGATCTGCAGATCACCCTCCTCGCGCCGCGGTAGGCCCGTCAACACGCGGCCATCGCTGAGCGCGAAGGTCTTGGTACGAAACGCCTGATCGATGTTGCGATTCGGATCGAGCAGGTCTTCGAGCAGCCGATCGAGCCCGCGTCCGCCAATGCCGTCTAATTGCGGACCGATCACCGCCCCTTCGCCCTTGATTTGATGACACGAGGCGCAGCGCTTGCGAAACACTTCGTGCCCGCGCGATTGGTTCCTACTAGCGGCGGCGAACGCCCCTTTGCGTTCGAGCATCGATTGCTCCACCGCCTCGCTGCGGCTCGGCAGCGTGGCAACGAGACGGCCGATCCGCTCCACCGCGTCGCGCCCAATCGCCACCCCCAATCGCTGCGCCAGCGTGGCGTTTTGCAAGAGATAGGCCGATGCCTCTCCGCGCTCGATCATTTGCAACAGCATCTCGCTCCCCACGCGGCTGTCGGCCAGCGCCGAGGCTAGCGCGTCCTGCGCGCGTACCGGCGCCGATTTCATCTGTTCGGTCACCAAACGTTCCTGTTCGGCCGCTTCTCCTCGTACCGCCGACTGCAATAGCGCTACTCGCGCCGCAGGCTCAATCGCATCATTCGCTGCCGCGCTCGCCAGCGCGGCGCCTAGCTCGCTATCGTGCAGTCGCGCCACCGCGCGGGCAGCGGCCGATCGCAGCGCGGGGGGCACGCTGCGGTTCTGCGCCAGCCTGCCGAGTGGTTCGGCCAATTCCGTCAATCGCATTTGCTCTGCCAACTCGGCCGCGGCCGTATTTCGACGAGCCAGCGTATCGAGCCCCACGGTCGGCGTGCTGACGACGGGCGGCTCGAATCGCCCCACCCCAATCCAGGCATAGCCCGGCGTATCGAGTCCATCGACGACTTCGATGTAGCCCAACTGGCCCGCATACTGTTCCAACTTCCACACGACGCGCTGCGCCACATCATTGCGCGGCGCGAGCGCTGCGGCGATCGTCTGACCGCTATCCGCCAGACAAAGCCGCGTAAGATTGTCATTCCGCGCCTCACGGTTGGGCGGTCCCAAATGTCCGCAAACAAAGAACTCGAGCGCCGTGGGAATGACAAACTCGGCCGAACGCAACGTTCCTTTCCATCCCTCACCGCGCGTCAGGCTGCTCAAGTACGGCCCTTGTTGGCCATCCGCCGCGCTGCGCGTTTCCACGCTCCAAGGCTCAGTCTGCTGGCCATCGGGCGTGATCGCCTGCCAGCCGATGCCGGTCGAGTCGGCGTCGTGCAATAACCGCTGCCCCAGTCGCACCGCCCACTCGCGCACGCGCTCGCTGGGCTCGGCGCCGCGCTGCGCCAGTCCGCTGCGCACCGCTGTTAACAAATCGAGTTGCAGATCAACATCGTCGGCCGCTCGCTCTTGCGCCAACTCGGCCACGCGTTCCAGTCCATCCGCCGGCAGGTGCTTGGCCACATGGGTCAAATACAACTTTGCGTCGGCTTTGTCGCCAGTGTCGCTCTGCAAGTAGTCCAACAGGTATTTGGCGGCCTCCTTTGTCGGCAGTCCCAGGCACACCTCGGCCAATAATGTTCGCTCGCCGGCAGTGACTCTGTCGCGATCCAGCGCCGCAAACGCCCCGGCGCCCGCCAGCGTGTTGCGCAGCGCGATCTTCAGATTGTGTCGCAGATGCACATCCGCGGCCGGCGTCGCGCTCCACAAATCGAGCAGCGGTCGCAGGTGGCCCGGCGCCGGGTGAATGCTCATTGCGTCCACAGCCGCGCGGCGCACAAAGGCGTCGCTGTCCGTCAATCCCGCCAGCGCGAGCGAGTCGAGTTCCCTCGGCCAACTCGCCGTTTCGGCCAGCACTCGCAACGCATGACCGCGCAGCGCCGTGTCGTCGCTGTTGGCGGCCCGCGCGATGTCGTCCTGCTCCAAGGCGCCCAGCCGATACAAGCCCCAAAGCGCCTGGATCTTCACCACCGCCGACGAAGCCTCAAGCGCCTGCCTCAGCGGTCCAACCGCCGCCGCGCCAATCCGGTCGGTCAACTCGTCGGTGGCGCGCATCCGCACCGGCAGCACTGGGTGCCCCAATGCCGCGATCAGCCCAGCGACGTCCGCCGCCGCCAGGTTCGGCGCCGGCGTCGCTTCCTTCGCGCTCGGACCGACATACGTCAATCGCCAAATGCGCCCGCGCTCGCGATCGCGCCCCGGATGCGTCAGCGGCACCTCATAATGGCCAATGATCCGGTTGTAAAAATCGGCGATGTAAAGCGCCCCGTCTGGCCCCACCTGCATGTCGACCGGCCGGAACCACGGATCGTCGGTCGCGACAAAATCAGCTTCCTCTTTGGCGGCCAGCGAAGACCCCGTGATCTTTAGCGAATCTCGATTCACCCGACTCGTCATCACGTTGCCCACGAACAAGTTGCCGCGATACTCGGGCGGAAACAAATCTCCCGTGTAATACGCCGCCCCGGCGATGGCGGTCGAGCCGTGATCGTGCTGCATCACCAGCGGCACATAACCCAGCCCATCGTGCGGACGGCCAAACGAGTCGTAATACCCCCCGCGCATCAGCAGCATGATCGGCTTGGTGTGGCAGTCGGAGGTGAAGATGTCGCCCCACGGCGTGAACGCCATGCCAAACGGGTTCACCTGTCCGCGCATGAACAGTTCGATGTGCGATCCATCGGCGCGAAAGCGGTAGACATTGCCACTGACCATGTGAACCTGGCTGCCGTCGGGCGCGGTCACCTTCGATTCGTTGTTGAAACCGTGGCAGGCGTACACCCAACCGTCGTAGCCGCGCCGAAAGGCGTTGTTCAGCCCATGCACGTCCCGATCAAATCCAAACGGCCCATAGAGCAACGTGCGCTGGTCCGCGCGACCGTCGCCATCAGTGTCAGCCAGATAGTAGATGTTCGGAATGCTGAACACGATCGCGCCGTCGCGATACGGATACACCCCCATCGGGATATTAAGCCCATCGGCGAACACCGTGATCCGATCGGCGCGGCCATCGCCATCGGTGTCTTCCAAGATGCGCACGCTGTCGCGCGCGGCCCGATCGGCAGGCGCGGCGTATGGGTACTCCACCGTGCTGGTCACCCACAAGCGGCCACGCGCGTCAAAAGCCATGTTGAGCGGCTTGTTGATCTGCGGCTCGGCGGCGAATAGCTCCATCCGAAAGCCCGGCGGCACGCGAAACGCCTTCAGTTCTTCCTCCGGGGTCAAGGCTTCGGTCGGACGCACCCCAGCGGCAAACGGGTCTTCGGCAACGGCCGCCCCGGCGACCAAGACGCCATAAACGGCAAGGCAACCTGCCAACCGGCGAAACCAATTCATAGGCGACTTTCTGGGCAAAACTTCGGCCCGCGACGCTCGACGCCGCGCAACCAACAGAATCGCCTCCCCACCGCCCGCGATCAACGCCCGTAGCAGAAGAAACTGAGCGGATTTCACGTCGCTCTGAAATTGCCGAACGCTAAGCAGCGCTTCGTAGCGTCCTACCAAACCAGCATGAAGCCCGCGTGCGGGCCGTGATACACCACGCGGCCGTTGGCTTCGATCGTCGCGGGGCCAAACCGCAAGATGTCGGCGCTGGCCGGAATGTTGTCGGAAGCGAGGGCCAGCCCGTCCATCCAGGTGGCTTGATAGCCCACGCGACAGGTGAGCCACTCGCAGCAGCGATAGTTGAAGGTCAACTGCACGTCCCCGACCCAGGTGCTGGCGTTCTTCCGCGCGCCGCCGGCAAAGCTGTCGGCCACGCCGCCGACATTGGTGGCGTACACCGTGTCCTGATTGGCGATGTTCTGGCAGATGGCGCCTTTGGTGGTCAGGCCGAGCCAAAAATCGTCGTCCAACGGCGCGTTGAGCGTGGCCCCGATCTGCAAGCCAAACAGGTCGTTCGTCGTGCGCGTGTTCACCGAGTTAGTCGCGCCCAGCGCCAATGGCAACGCCGAGCTGGTGAAGTACTCCATCCGCTCGCGCACGCTGATGTAGCGCGCCCCGCCAAACACCGACATCTCCATCGACGAGATCGTGTCGAGCCGGCGCCGCAGGTTCAACTCCACGTTGTCCAGCGCGCTGGAATAGTTGATCGATGCCAGATCGTTGAAGTCGAGTCCCACGGTCGGCGGATTGCCAAAGTTCGACAGCCGCGAGAACAGATCGCCCGGCTCGCCAAACGCGTTGATCGAGTTGTCGCGCACCGCGACCAGCTCGTTCCAGTTCGCCAGCCCAAAGTAAGTTCCTTCCACGCGGAACCACGGCGACAACGTACGTCCGGCGGTGAACTGCGCACCGTAGCGAAACGGAAAATCGCGCTGCCGCGTCTCCAGCGCCACATTGCCGTCATCGTCCCAGGTGGCGAACGCCACGTTGTTCGCTTGATCGCGCTTGAGCGCCAGCGCGTCGACCGTAAAGTACCAACCGCCGCCGCCAATCCACTCGCACGCCGGCGGCGCGCACCCCTCGCCGCACATCCCCGGCAAAAACTCCATCGCGTCAGGGCAACTATAGTGGACGCGATCGTCCTTGGGGCTAGCCGGACACATGCCATCGCACGCTTGGCCGACAACCGTCTCGCCCGGCGCCAGCGCGACCATCTCTGTCGGCGCGAAGGTCTGACTCATGGTAGGCGCCGGGTAACTCGTCCCTGGCGTCACGATCACCTGCGGCTGATTGGCCCCGGCCACGCGCACCATGCTAGCGGCGCCGGCGGTGGGGATTGGGGTGGCAACCGGCGCCATTTGCGCCCAGGCCGTCGAGCCGGCCAGGCAGGCCACCGCCAGCAGCAGCATTTGCCGCGCGGAGCAACTCCGAACGTGCTGGCGATCGTTTTGCGTTTGGATCGGCGCCATTGCGTCGGTGCTGTCTCTTGGCCGCGCGTCATGCGCGCATGTTAAGCGGCGGTAAACCGCAATAATCAATTCGACCGGCAGCCCTTCCGCCGGTAGAGAAATGTGAACAATCGCCAAGGTTCCGCCAAAGCCCCCAGCTTTGCTCGCCGCCGCCGACTCTCAGGCAAAGTTTTCGGGCCATGACGATCGTGCCGGTTGTAGCGGCGCGGCCGCGTTCGCGTTGTGCCGGTCGGGCAAGCTTTGCCACTGAATCACGTTGTAGTTGAAATGCGGATTGTCGCGCGGACGAAAGAACGGACGGCAGACAACTCGCAGACCGGGCGCTGACCCGCGCTCGCTTTGCGGCTGCCCATTCACAACTCACAGTGCTTCCATCTCGCGGCCGATCGCCTCCCGCAAATGGGCGACCGGTCGGTCTCTGGAGACCCGTTGTATGCTGCGCACACTGTTCGCGCTGGCGCTGGCCACGGCGGCCATCGACCCTTCGCTCTTGGCGAATGAAAAGGCCCAGCCCCCTGCGCAACCCGCCTCCGCCGACACGCCTAACGCGGCCGACAACTCGCGCGGCCGCCGATCCGCGACCACCGGCAAACAGCCAGTGGCCGACCAGCAAACGCCGATCGCTCAAAATACCGTCGCCAAGAAGAAGCGGGCGGCGCAAGAGCCAGTCGACACCACCGAACTGCTCGACGATCTCGAAGACTACGGCGCGGGCGGCAACACCTGCGGCGATACGTGTGGAGGCGCCTGCGGCGACACTTGTGGTCAAAGTGGCGGTGGCTGTGGCCTGTTCGGCGGCTGTGGTCCCTGGCGCTGCCGTTGCCAGCCGAGTTGGTCGCCCAGCGATTGGCTCACCACCCCCGCCGGTTCGACGCGCTTTTACGGCTGGCTCAACGCCGGCGGAATTATCAACACCGGCGATCCGAGCAGCGGCTTCAACGGGCCGTACAACCAAATCGACAACAATGGCGGCATGTTCAATCAAGGCTACTTCGTGGCCGAACGCGCCCTCAAATCGGACGACGGCATCTCGCTCGGCGGACGCTTCGACGTCCTCTTCGGCAACGACTTCTTCTTGGCTCGATCCTCGGGGCTGGAAGCCGGTCGCGACTTCTCGCTCGACTGGAACAACCAATACTACGGCCTCGCCTTGCCGCAGATGTACGGCCAGATCGGCAACCGCGATTTCTCGGTGAAGGTGGGACACTTCTACACCGTGGTCGGCTACGAAGGAGTGCCGGCGCCCGTCAACTTCTTCTACTCCAAGGCGTACAGCTACATGTTCGCCGGGCCGTTCACCCATTGGGGCGCCTTGGCCTCGTGGAACCTCTCGGATCGCTTCACGGTCGATGGCGGCGTGGTCAACGGCTGGAACGCCCTCGATCGCACCGTCAACCAGGCCGCCTTCATGGGTCGCGCTCGCCTGACCGGCGAAGACCCTCGCGATTGGTCGGCGTTCTCCGTCATCTCCGGCAACGAAGACACCCGCATCCCGCAGTTCGGCGCCAAGAACCGGACCCGCTATAGCGCGCTGTGGAATATGCAACTGACCGACCGCTTTCAGTATCTGTTCCATCACTGGCTCGGCTTTCAGGGAGACGCGCTTGCCAACGGCAAGAACGCTCTCTGGTACGGGCTCGATCAATACGTCTTCTATCCGCTGAACGACTGCTGGAAGCTGGGCTTCCGCTTCGAGTGGTTCCGCGACGAGCAAGGCGTGCGCGTCGGTCTCAATCGCCCCTCCAACCCCAACAAGCCGCCGTTCCAAGGCAGCTTTTACTCCGCCTCGTTCGGGCTGAACTACTCGCGGACGCCCAATTTCATCATCCGTCCCGAATTGCGGTTCGACTTCTACGAAGGCAAGAACAAACCGTTCGACGATGGGATCGCGGTCAACCAGTTGATGCTTGGCGGCGACATGATCTGGATGTTCTAGAACCGGTCGCTTGTTCATGCGTGTCAGATCAGGTGAGCAGTGGAATAGGAGAGAAGGCCCCCCTCATCCGGCCTGTCGGCCACCTTCTCCCCCTGCTGCGCTTCGCTGCGCGGGGGCGAGGGGCGAGATGGACTCGCACGTTGATCGACATGCCCACGGCTGCGCCGTGGAGCATGGCACGCGGCGTTTTTTTCTGCTTTGCTGATCCCTGACCGCTGATCGCTGATCGCTGATCCCTGACCGCTAGTCGCTGCGTTCAAATCTGATTCGGACGTTCGTCGACGAAGGTGGGTTTTTTATCCTGCTCGCGCTGGCGAGCGATTTCGGGATCGTGGCCGTAGAGTTCTTGGTCGTCGCGCGGGGTGTTGCGCGGCGCATCGCCGCGCCGTGAATCGCTGCGCAGTGAATCGTCATACGGCGATTCAAATTCATCTTCGTCGTCGTCAGCAGGGGGCGACTTGCCGCGGGTGCAGGGATCGTACGGCTCCGACAAGATCGACGCGCGACGGCGCTCGTGGATGTCGGAGTCGATGTCGTCTCCCCACAGGTCGGGGCCAAAGCGGTAGCGAGTTGGGCCGGCGCGGCCTTCCGCCTTGAGCTTTTGATGGGCGGCGTACTCCGCCTCGC
>JAIBBY010000072.1 GCA_019694455.1 Pirellulales bacterium | reverse complement strand
TGGTCGATATAGGCGTCGCCGGTCCCAAACACCACGTCGACCCACTCCCAACCGCGAGCAGCCATTTCTTCGCGTGTGGCCGGCAATGGCTGATTGGCGCCTCGCGGCGCGCGCGCGCTGGCGTCCGGCCGCGCCAAGCTTCCCGCGCCAAAGCGCGGCGCCCCGAGCACAGGGAGTTCCAGCGGCGACGGCGGTGCTTTGATTTCGACGGACATGGGACCCTTATTGTCCGCCCGTGAGCACAACTAGAAAAGGGCCGCCCTCAAATCTCGTCGAAGCCGCCGAACGATGCCAGTAAGCAGACTGGCGCCCTATAGTTTGGGCAGCGCCGGCGGTTGACGCCGCTCGAGCTCGCGCAGTTGCTCCACGCGGCGCCCGGTTGGCATCACGTTCGGGCCGCCCCCCACCTGCTGCTCGGGGCGCGGCACAAACCGCTCGTCGATCTCAAATCCAAACGGGTGCGCCAACTCGCGCTCGGCCAGCGCCGCCCATGGCGTTCCGGGGTTTTGCTCCACGCAGCGGTTCAAGAGTCGGCGCGCCTCTTCCGCCTGTTTGCCCGCCGCGGCGCCCGAGCGGTAATGCTCCGCCGGCCGGAATGTCCAGCGGTTGCTCTTGGTGTCCACAAAATCGGCCCCTTTGCCCTTCATCTCCGCGCAGGTGAAGTTGTACTCCGCGCAGCGCAACTGCATGGCCAGCAGACGCCCATACGTCAGGTCGTACCAGGCCTGCCAACGCGGCGAGTCTTCCTGCTCGTACTCGCTTTCCAGTCCCTTGGCGCCAAACCCCACTAGCGCCGCCTGGACGATGATGCTGTTAAAAGCCACTGTCTGCTGCGCCTCGCGCAGTTGATCTTGAAAATTCTCGCCCGTCGGCTCGAACTCCAGTCGCGGGGTTCCCTTCGCCTCCCGCGCCAAGGTCACATCCACCGCGTTCAAGATCGCTTGTCGCAGCTTGCTGTCGCGCACTTCCCGCATGTACTGCCCAGCGCTCACATACTCCGGCATGTAGCGGCGCATGGCGTCGAGCGAAAAGGGCGACTGGTCTCCGGCCGCGTCGCTAATAAAGTAAACCCCGCCGCTCTCCACCGCCAACCGCGTGAGCGCGAACGGACCAATGCCCGCCGACATCCGATCGTGCTGCGGTCCGTCGAACCAATACGGCAAACGCAATAGCTCGTAGCGCGCCGTGTCGGGACCGCGATCCACTTCGATCGGATACATTTTGCCGTCGTCGGGATGCTTGTACTGGTGAATCCCCTTCTGCCGGCCAAACATGGCCGAAGGGCCCACGGTGAACACCGGCACCGACAACCGCTGACACAGCTTGATCGACTCCTCCAGCCGCGAGTAGTCGTCGCCCGATTCGTCGGTGCAAATGACGAGCATGATACGGCGATCCTGCCGATTGCGCAGCGACTTGAACTGATCGAGACTGGTCAGCACCGCCGAAAAAACGTTCTCCACTCCGGTGTCGTCCACCGGAATTTTGCGGATCGCGCCGACGATCTTGTCCGCTTCGTTGGTGGGGGGCACCAGAATTTTAGTCTCCATGCCAAAGCTCACCACGGCGTTCACCAACAGATCGCCCTGCAAACTGCCGAGTTCGCCCAACTCGCTGTAAATGCGCTCCAAGCGGCCGGCGACCGCCTCATGCTCGTCCACCAAGCTGATCGACGCGTCCATCAGCCACACCACAAGCAGCTTGCCGTGCTCCAGATTGGACACGATCTCATGCGTGATGCGGTCCACCGCCCCTTCGACCGACGCCACTTCTTCGCCGGCGCTGCCGCGCCGCACGATCAGATCGTCCACCTCCAATCCCTCGACAATCGCCAGGTCGTCCATCTTCACCTCGGGCACGCGCACATCGGACGCGGCGACCACGGTTGGCGTGAGCATTGTTTCGACCAGTGGATCGGCGCCGGCGGTGGCCGCCACCGAGTACGCCTCAGCCGCAAAGAGGCTCTCGCGGCGCTCGTCCGATGGCTCGGCAATCGCCAAATCGGTGGGCGGTTGATCAATCGGCGCCGGCGGCTCCTCATTCACCGCTGCTTCAAACTCGCGCACCAAAGGCTGCGGGTAACCAGAGATGGTGAGCTGCGCGAAGAGGGCCAGGGCCGTCAGATGCAAAAACACGCTGGTCACGCTCGGCAACGCGCCCTGCGGCCGACGCCACCAAGTATCGGCCGGCGACGCCTCGCCCTTTTCGCTATCAACCGCTGGCGCTAGCGGGTCGGTTGGACTCGCTTCGCGATGCGGCCACCATTTGCCGAATGCGCGCAACATCAGGGCAGACACCTGGTCAGTTTTTCGCTACGACCTTGATTATAACTGCCCGCGGCGCCCGCTTGAGGGTCAATTCAAAGCCAATTCGTCGCTGAACCGGCCCCGTTGTCGACGGTCAGACCGGTGTTTTCGACTCTCGATTGGTCAGATCATCGTTTGGCTGAAAAGCTTCTGTTCGCCGGTTCGCCCGCCGCTCTTGCTTCAGTTTGATGCGGGCGACCCGCTGCTTGTGCCGGCGCCAATAGTAAGCCACCAGCCCAATGACCGTGACGGCCACGATTGCGGTGATCGCCTGTTCGGCGTCTTGAACCATGTCCATCAGCCGCAACTCACCCAACCGCCAGGCGTAGGCGTAGCTCAGCCCAAACACCACGCCGATCACCGTGGTGGCGGTGAAAATATCGGCCAGCAGGAATCGCCGAAACGGCATGCGCAAGATGCCGGCCGCCAGATAGGCCGTCGAACGCAAACCGACCAAAAACCGCGCGCCAAACAGCACCTTCACGCCATGCTGCCGAATCATCCGCTCGACGCGCAACTCTCGCTCGGGTCGCAAAAAACGCCCAAACCAGCGCGTTTCCCGCAAGATGCCGTGGCCGAAGTGGTAGCCCAGCAGATACAGCAGGCAATCGCCCGTCAGCGCGCCGAACAGGCAAGCCGCAAACGCCAGCCAAGGGTTGAGCTGGTCGTACGACGCGGCAAGCCCAGCCGCGATAACGACCAGTTCTTCGGGAATCGGCAGCACCACGCCGGCAATCAACAGCGCGATGATTCCGACGTAGGAGATGTTGCTAAACAGCAGGTCCAGCATTGCTTGCGGGGGGTGGCGTGGTGCGCGGTGGACGTACGATTCTACCCGCCAGCCCGCCGACAAACAGCGGCATTTGGCGCGGATCGCAATCGCGATTCAGCCGGATTTGTCGCGGACATGGCCGGGCCAAGCTTTTGATTGACCAAAAACGCGGCCCGCTCCAGCTCGTCATCGCAGTGTAACAAGCCGCGTCCCCCTCCGCCTTGACCTTAGCGGCCCGCGATCTTGCCTTACCCAACTGGCCGCGCCACCTGCGGTTTCAAGGGTCAGCGATATGCTCCTCTATTTTCAGCGCGCCATAGCGACTTGCGCGACCGCCGTGAGCGAACTTGCCATCTGGCAGCAGCAGTACGGCGACCTGCTGGTTGGCCTTTATTGGCTTTTTTGGTGGGTCACGAGCTAGCGATCCGCACCAACTCCGCGCCCGGATATACCGATTTTGTGGAGTTTGCCGGTTACGCCGCCCGATTACCAAATGGGGGGCCGCCAGCGCGACTTTCACGGGCGCTAGCGGCGCCAGGCAGGCCGGGCTGGCAAAGACCCGCTCGGGGGGAAAGTAAAAACCAACACCCGTCCGCGGCCAGTTGAAGCCGATCAACGGCCCGCGGCAACTACGGGAAAAAACTACCAGGTCGGCCAAGCAAGGAAGCAAACCATGAAACGACTCTTTGTCGCGGCGCTATTGCTCATGGCGATCGGATCGAGCACCGGCTGCTGCATTATCGATCACCTGTTCCATTGCCCCTGCGGACGGTGGCGCGGCGGCGGCTGCGGACCCTATGGCGACTGCGGATCCTGCGGCAGTTGTGGCGACTCCTGCACCTATGGCGGCGGCGCCTACGATGGTGGCGGCTACGACCCCGTGCCCGGCTGCAGCGACTGCGCCCGACGCCACGGTGGCGGCGGCGAAAGCTACGCCGGACCGCAAGGCCCTCCTGGCCCGCCGGTTGGACAGGTCGCCTATCCCTACTACACCACACGCGGACCGCGCGATTTTCTCGCAAGAAACCCAGGCGATATCGGTCCGTAGTCCATCGGCCACGCGGACAAAAAACGAAAACGCCGGCCTGCCGGGCTCATGCCCCGCGGGCCGGCATTTTTTACGCTGCGGCGGATGACAAAGGCTACGACTTCTTGCTCAGCTTGTCGTAGAGCGCTTGCGCCGCCTCGCGATTGGCGAACGGGCCCCGCGCGTCGAGCGCCGCGCGCAATAGCCGCATCGCTTCTTCTTTGTTGTTGCGGGCCGCCAAAATCTGCCCCATGACGTAGGCCGCGTCACCACTCATGGCCCCCGCATTGGCCACCGCCTGCAACAGTTGCGCGGCGTCGTCGGTACGTCCCACCTTGAAATAGATGCCCGCCAAAGCGGCCGCCGCCTCGGTATTGTTGGGATATTGCCTCACGTTCAACTCGCCCAACTCGCGAGCGCGGCGCAGCTTGCCCTCGTCGTCCTGCTCCGCCAGCACCAGCGCCAACTGATTTGCCGCCGTAAAGTTGGCCGGCGACAACAGGTGCGCCGACTGAAACTGCTTCTCCGCTTCGAGATAGTCCTTTTGAAAGCGCGCCACCAGCCCGCGAATCACCTTGGCTTCGATCATGTCGGGCTTGAGCTTCAAGGCTTCGTCGGCGTGTAATTTGGCCGCATCAAGCTGGCCCTGCTCCCAGTTCCACTCCGCCAAACCGACCTGCACCTCGGGATCTTGTGGCGCCCGTTCCAGCGCCAGTTTCATCCATTCCGCCGCCTTGGTCTTGTCTTCTTTTTGCTGATACAGCCGGCCCATCATGATCTCCGGCGTCGGCGCCTGATCGCTCAACTTCGCCGCTGCCTGAAACTCCTGATACGCCTCCTGCGATTTGTCGGCTTGGAACAGCGCCTGTCCCATCCGCACGCGCGGCCGATAATCCTTGGCGTCGAGCGCGATCCATGCCGTCAGGTGCTTTTGCGCCTCAACCCAGTTCTTGCGCGACTCCGCCACGGTGGCCAAGCCCGCCTCGGCGCGCAGCGCCAATTCGCTCTTGCGCGGCGACTTGTCGTCCAGCGCCGCGGCCAGCGCGGCCACTTTGTCGTAGAGCATGCCCGCCTCGGTGTACCGCCGGTCCGCCAGCGCCAAGTTGCCCAACAGGTCGTACGCCTCAGCGTCGTCCGGCGCCTTGGCGAGCGCTTGCTCCAATTCCACGCGCCCGTTCGCCACGCGCCCCGTAGCGAAGAACAACCGCGCCAACATCACCTCAGCCGACGACAGCTCGGGATGTCGCATCCGCGCGACTTCAAATTCCTGACGCGCCTCCTGCAGATTGCCCGACGTGAACTTCGCCACCGCGGCGTCGACCTCCGGATACTTCTTGCCTTTGGGCTGCGCCAACACCGTTTCCGACGAGATCGGCGCGGCTACCAGTTCGCCGGCCACTGACAGCGCGACGCATAGCGGCACAACCCACAACACCCAGCGCGGCAGCGATACGATCATGAAAGTTTCTCGCTCTGTGGACAATCAACACGACAACGCTTCAATCTGTCACAATCGAGCGGCCGTTGCAAACAGCTCCTGCCCAACCATGTCGCCGCGCGACCAGCGCGTTGCGCGCCAATTTACGAAAACGGGCCGAGACGCGCTTGCGGCCCGGCCCGTTGGCAATGGTTGTAACGACGGTCGCGATTACTCGGTGTCGTTCGACGGCAGTTTGCCTTCCTTGAGCAAGTCGCCGAAGGTCGGCGAAGCCGAATCGCCAGCCACGCTGTGCATGCCCGCCACCTTGTCGAGCGCCTCCTGGATCTTCTCCGGGTTCTTGGCGTCCGCCTTCTTGTCCAACAACTCGGCCAGCGCGTCGCCATAGGCGTTGCGCATCTTCTTGTCCTTGCCCTTATGGCACACGTTGCACTTCACCTTGGCCACCGCTTCGACCAGCGCCACATCCTTCGGATCGGTGGAGTCCTTCTTGAGATACTTCGCCTCGAACTCCTTCTTGAACGGCGGAATCGCTTGCGCCGATGGCACGGCGACCCACAACACCGAGGCCAACACCACGGTCATCACTAGCGCGAGGCTCACAACCTTCTTCATAACGTCTGTCTCCACGGGGATAGGTCAATCCAGGGCCAGAGCCCGCGCGCGTGACGACCCCCAGGGGTCAATCTCAACGAGAAATTCACGAGGCGGGCACAGCAAGCTAAGGCAGGCTTCTGGCGGGGAATATTAGTTGAACCCGACAATTTGCGCGTGTCAACTGTGAGCAAGGACGCGTAAACCGTACCAGCGTTCCGCTTTTGCTAACTCGATGGCAATTGCCAGTTTGAATGAATCGACGAGGTTGAAATGCGAGTCCCGTGTTTGTGTTTGACGCCGTGCTGCTTGCTCTTGCTGACGGCCCGCGCGCTAGCGGCGCCTTGCCAAGCGCCGTTACTCTCGCCGCACTCCCAACTGCGTGATCAGTAGCGCCGCGCCGGTCATCGTCATGCCCTTCAAGAAGAACGACGTCTGTATCTGCGCCATCCGCGCGTCCTCGGTATTCACGATCCCGGCGCCGTGAACCACGATCGTCACCGGCACAAGAAACAGCACAATCAGCCAGCCGCCCAAGCGCGGCCGCCAATTGCACAAAATCATCGCCGCGCCGCACAGTTCCACGATGCCCGACACAATCACCCAAAAGGCCCGGCCGGGGATCGCCGCCGGCATCAGCGACACATAGCCCGCCAAATCGGTGAAATGGGTGATACCCGAGGCGAAGAAAATCAGCGTGAACAGCACCCGCCCGACCATGCCGATGGCCGGATGAACGATCGTCAGGTCGCGCTGTCCGCGGTCGCTCATACCAGTCCTCCCAGAAAGTGGCGGTTATCTGTCAAATGTGCGGTCTAGATGATAACCGTCGTTGACCACCGCAGCCCACGTTTAACGCGAACTACGGGCTCCGCTCGCCCCTGGTTTCGCCGCTGACCCACCCTTGATCGCGCCGCCGACAACCGTTATTCTTCTTGATTCCCCTTGGGGTTCCCAGGCGAATCTCTTGGGCTAAGTCCATAATTCATCCGGCCTTCGGGCCGTTTCCGCACAGACACCACTCCGAGCCCAACGCAACTGTCATGGCTGTCAAAACGAACAAGAGCTACATGGCCAAGCCCGGCGAGGTCGAGCAAAACTGGTGGCTCGTCGACGCCAACGACAAGATCGTGGGCCGCCTGGCCAGCGATATCGCCATGCGGCTGATGGGCAAGCATCGCCCCGAATACACCCCGCACGTCGACACCGGCGACTTTGTCGTTGTCATCAACGCCGACAAGATCCGCTTCACCGGCAACAAGTGGAACCAAAAGCGCTACACCTGGACCACCTACTATCCGGGACTGCGCCAAGAGACCGCCGGCGACCGCTTCGCCAAAAAGCCGGAACTGATTATCCAGGAAGCGGTTCGCCGCATGCTCCCCAAGAACAAGCTGGCGACCAAGATGCTGAGCAAGCTCAAGGTGTACGCCGGCGACCAGCACCCGCATCAGGCGCAAAATCCGCAGCCCGCAGAGTTGGGCGTCAAAGGCGCGCGGGTTCGCAAGACCGGCGCCACCGCCTGACAAGTCACCACCAGCCACCCGCAAACGGCATTAGGATCACCGACCGATGAGCACCGCCACTTCGGCCAAAACGCCCGCCAAAGCCTCCGCCGACAGCCTCGGCACCGGGCGTCGCAAGACCTCCGTCGCCCGCGTCCGCCTGCGACCGGGCAGTGGCGCCATCATCATCAACGAGCGCGCCCTGGACAATTACTTCCAAAACGAGCGTGACCGCGCCGACGTTATGGCCCCGCTGGAAGAGACTGGCCAGCAGGGCAAGGTGGATGTGTCGGTCAAGGTGCATGGCGGCGGCATCGCCTCGCAGGCCGGCGCCATCAAGCTGGGCATCGCCCGCGCCCTGATCGCGCTGAACCCCGAAAATCAGCCCGCCCTGCGCGACAAGCAATTGCTCACCCGCGACGGACGCATGAAAGAACGCAAGAAGTACGGACTCCGCGGCGCCCGCCGCGGCACGCAGTTCTCGAAGCGTTAATCGCCGCTTCGCTGCGTCCAATACACAACACACAGAACGCCATGGCCCCCTACGGACCGTGGCGTTCTTTCTTTTTGCCAATCTGCAATTGACTTGGCGCGGCGCGTTCGGGGTACACTCTGCGCACGCTATCAGAATCCGCGATTGCTCCTCACCGGCTCGCATTCAACTCAATTCAAGGCAGGGACGCCATGCTCGATTCATTGCTCCAGCGCGTGCTGGCCCGCCGCGGCGCCAATCTAGGTCAACGCGCCGTCTGCGCTTTGGCGCTGCGGTTGTGGAAGCTTGGCCGCTGCGTGCCCGTCCTGAATCGACTGCAAGGCACGCTCACGGTGCGCGGCCTGCGCCTGCGCGCGCGGCTCTTTTCCTATGACGACCTGCTCTGCGTCCGGCCCGATTACGAAGCCGCCCTGCGCCGCTGGCTGCCGCCGTCGGGCGCCGTGGCCATCGACGCCGGCGCCTACATCGGTCGGCACACGCTCGAACTGGCCCAGGCCGTTGGCCCCACCGGGCTGATCGTGGCGATCGAGCCACTGCCCGAGAACATGACGCTACTTGCCTATAACGTGCGGCTCAATGGCTATCCGCGGGCCCATTTATGCCGCTGCGCGCTGGCGGCCGACACGGGCGAGGCCGTGCTGCGCTTCGGCATAGAACGCTCCACAGCCACCCTCGATCCCCAGCGCGCAACGGCCGCCCGGCTCGACCGGCAAGTCGTCGTCGCGCAGCGCCGGCTCGACGATCTGCTGGCCGATCTTGGCATCGCGTCGATCGATTATCTCAAGTTCGATGTCGAAGGGGCGGAACTAGCCGCCCTGCAAGGGGCCGAGCGCACGCTACGCGCCAGCCCACGCGCCACCTTGGCCATCGAACTGCACGGCAGCGCCAGCGCCCACGGCCAGGTGCGCGCATGGCTTGTCGAGCGCGGGTATGAAATCGAGGAGTTGAACGACGCCGGTCGCCACTTTTTCATCGCGGCGCGGCGCCAGACTGTCGCCTTCGTGCCCAGCGAGCGCGCGGCGGCGCTCCTTCGCGCCAGCGCCTGACGGTCGGGCGGCTACGGATTCAACAGATCGTCGAGGTCGGCTTCCGATAGCTGCTTGTTGTGCGCGGCATGTGCGCCGTTCTTCGACACCGGCTCCGCCGGCTCGAAATCGAAGTCGGGCAGCCCGTCGTCCGACTGGCCCAGCGATGCGGGCTCTTCCATCGGCAACGGGGCCGGGGCGTCGTCTGCTTCATTGCCGAAATAGGGCGACGGAATGTCCAGCGCCGACTCTTCAATCGCCCTCGGCTTGGCTTTCTTCTTGCTCGGCTTCTCCGGTTTGGCCGCCTTGGCAGCCTTCGGTGGTTTGGGCGCCTTCGGCGCCTTTGGCTTGCGCGGCCTGCTCTTGATCTTTAGCGCCGCAATCAGCCGCTGCCAAAACGTCGGCTTGGCAGGCGCCGCGACCACTGCCACTTGCTCGGCGGCTGGCGTCGCGCCGCCCGCAGTCATTTCGATTGCCGTGTTGTCGGTCGGCTCAATGGCCGACGCCATCGCCTCGGGTTCATCCAGATTCAGCGGTTCGTCAAAGCTAATTTCCATATCATCGACGAGCGGCGCCGCCTCGGCCGGTGGCGCCGGACGCTCACCATCGTCGAGCGTGGAGAAAATGAAATCCTCCGCCTCCTGCGAGTAAGTCAACGGCGCCACGGGACCGCTGTGCGCCGGCCCCTTTTCTTTCAATGGCGTTGCAACCGCCGCCTCCTCCAAGGCGACGATTGGCGCCTCCGCCGCCGCTGGCGCGGCCGGCTTCGATTTCCCCTGCTTGGCTGGCTTCGGCGGCTTCGGCTTGCGCTTGAGCGACAAGAAGCCAAACAGCGACCGCTTCGCTTTCTGCGGCGCCTCGATCGCTTCCACTGCCGCAACAGCCGGCTCGCTGTCGATCGCGGCCAAGGCAGCGGGCGGCCCATTGATCGTCGGCTCAGCGCCTGCCGATACCGCTGCTGACAAATCATCTTCCAGCACAATATCGGCATCGCCTGGCGACAACGCCCGCGCGTCGTCGTCAGGTAGGTCGCTTGGCAGATCGAGTGACTCGCGCGGTTGGTCGAGATCAAGCTGGCCGATATCGTCCAAATCGCTGATGCCCCCCAGTTCGATGCCGTCATCCAAGTCGGCCGCTACATCCGGCGAGTCGGCCACTGTGGCATTTGCCTCGGGCTCAAACTCCTGAAACTCTTCAATCGATTTCAATTCGGTCGGCGGCGGCGAGTCGTCGAGCCCCAGCGCCTCGAGCGCCGCGAACTCGGCGTCGTCGTCGGCAGCCGCCGGCAAGACTGCCTGCAGCGGCTCTAACTCGGCCGGCTCTTGCTCCAGTTCAAATTCTGGCTCGAAAGTGGTCGATGGCTCCAGCGCGATCGGCGGGTTTTCGTCGATCGACTCGAGCGCCAATGGCTCGCCCGCCTCTTCGACTCCGAGATCGAGGTCTAGCTCGTCCACTAGCTCCAGCGGCGCCAATGTCTCGTCTTTGACAACCTCATCGGGCGCCGGCAGCAGCGTCAACTCTGGCTCGACCAACGATGCTTGCGGCGTCAGCGGCGAATCCAAATCGAGTTCATCCGTCTCGAATTCGGCCAATGGCTCGTCGATTGACGTGAGCGGCTCTAGTTCGTCGAGCGGCGCCAAAGGCGTCAGGTCCTCGATCACCGGCGGCGCTAGCGTGTCGAGCGGCGTTGGCTCGTCCATGTCGCTGATCGTCAGCGCCGACTCGTCCTCGGGCGACTCCAACTCGGCCAGCGGTTCCAATTCGTCCAAAGGCGCCAAGGGCGCCAGATCATCCATCGGGAAATCCGTCGGCTCCGGCGCGCCATCAGGCGCCGCGTCGAACGGCTCGATTGCCAACTCGTCGGCAATAGCCAACTCGTCCGCAATCGGCTCCAAATCGAGATCAGCAATTGGTTCCAGCGGCAGCGCCGCCGGGGGCACAGCGCTCGGCTCCAGGTCCAACGGCGCGTCGGTGTCCAAATCAAGCGCCAAGGCGTCGTCGAGCGCTAGCGCGTCGTTGTCCAGATCCATTTCCAGGCTGGCCAACGATTCTTCCTCCTGTGCGATGCCCGGCTGCTCGTCCGCCCCCTCAGTGTCCTCGCTCGTGGAGTCCGGCGCCTCTAGCAACGCCGCCGCGGCAGGCGGCGCAAGCGGTAGCGGCAAATCGTCGTCCAGTGTCAACTCGGGGTCGTCCACCAGATCGACCGGCAGCATCGCGCTCGGCCCCGCGTCGTTCGACTTCTGCTCAGGCGTTGTTTCGACTGGCCCGGCGACATCAAGCTCGTCATCGAGCGAAAAATCGTCGCCGAGCTCCAGCATCAGGTCATCGCCGCCATCGGGCACATTGTCGGCAACGATCGGCGCGGCTTCTTCGCTATCAGGCGAAAACTCGCTCTGCGAGTCCTCCAGCGCCAACTCTTCGCTGTCGGACGCGGTTTCGTCCAGCAAATCAAGCGGCAGCCAATTATCGCTGGAATCTTGTTTTGGCTCGTTAACAGGCGCGCTCGGCTCCGGCGCGGACTTTAGTTCCTGCGCCACCGCCCGGCTCAGTTCGTCGTCGTCGAAGTCGATGCTCAGATCGTCTTCGTCGAGCGCCAATTCGCCTCCGCCCACCTCTGCCATTGGCGGCGCTGGCTCAACATCCCCTATTTCCTCGAGCGCCAGTTCTTCTGGCTCGGGTTGCGGTGTTGGCGGCGCTGCATTGACCGCGGGCGACTCTGGCTCGTCGAGCGACAAACCAAAGTCATCATCAAGCGCCAGCAGATCGTCGTCGCCGACTGCCGGTGGCATGGGCGGCGCGAGCGCGGCGGCGGGCTCTTCATCAACCGCGTCGAAATCGAGCGCCAAGTCGTCTGCGCCAACATCACCGAGCGCTAGCGCGTCCGGCTCGGCGGGCGCCGCAAGCGGTTTCGCGCTGGCCACGGGCGCTTCGGGCTCCCCGAGCGACAGATCAAAATCATCGTCGAGCCCCAGCAGGTTGTCGTCGTTTGACGCTGCCGGCGTCTTAGCAGGCTTCTCGGCGGGAGCGTCAAAGTCGAGCAACAGGTCATCCCCGCTCACATCATCGAGCGCCAAATCGTCGATTGCCAAATGGGCCGCTGGCGCCACCAAAGTGTCGTCGCCCGGCGTCTCGGCAAGCGCGTCGGCGGCGGCCAATGCCGCCAGATCGTCTCCCGGCAAGGTCTGTGCCAGCGAGGCGTCGACTGGCGCGGCCTGATACACCGCCTCGAACACCAAGGGACCAATCGTCAAACGTTGCCCCGGCCGCACAGCCATCTCGCCCTGCACGCGCGACTCGCCGACAAAGGTGCCGTTGGCCGAGCCATCGTCGCGCACATAGAGCACACCATCGCGCTCGAACAACTCGCAATGCTTGCGGCTGACCGTCGGGTGCAAAATGGCGAGTTTTTGATCTTTCGATCGCCCCACGGAAAGGGGCAACTTCAAAGTGATCTCCCGGCGATTGGCGCGCCCGGAGACGACAACGAGTTTTGCTTGCATGAAGTTGACTCGGCTGGACAACGGCGCGAGCTGGCCGATGCGGCGGTGAGAAGTGAGGCAACTTTTTACTATAGCGCTAGAAGCGAATGACAGCAAACAATTTAGGCATTGCCGGCAGCCCGCGAACCGGGCCACTTATGCCGCCGCTTGCCCGCTCGCAAATCGGCCACTAGCTTGACTCCAAAGCCAGTGGGCGCATAAGTTTGTTGCACGCGACGCGCGCGGCGCAACTGCCCTTGCGAATCGCCATCGCGCCCCTATAATCCGAAGATTCCGGTCACCGCGGCAAGCGCCGGCAGTATGTCTGTTTGCGCCTTCCGCGTTGGCCAGATGCAATGGGCGGGTGTAGCTCAGTTGGTAGAGCACCACGTTGCCAACGTGGTTGTCGTGGGTTCGAATCCCATCACCCGCTCTTTTGTTGTTTCCGGGGGGGAAACAGGACTCAAAGCAAGCGCGCGGCCAGCGGCCCCCCGTTCGGTCCAAACTCTCCAGCGGGGGCGAAGATCGCCCCAGGCCGCGCACCGGTTGTGAAGGCACACAAGTATGGCTCGTGAGGATTCGGAACAAAACGTGGGCACCGTCGATGACGAGGCGCAGCAAGAGCCACAAAAGCTCAATCTCGACGTCAAGATCGACACTAAGAGCGCCTGCGAGCGCCATGTGACGGTCACCGTCGCCCGCGAAGACATCGAACGCTATTTCGATAAGGCGTTCAGCGATCTCATGCCAAGCGCCGCCGTGCCGGGCTTCCGCCCTGGCCGCGCGCCGCGCAAGCTCATCGAGCATCGCTTTCGCAAGGATGTCGTCGATCAGGTGAAGGGTTCCCTGATCATGGACAGCCTCACCCAAATCACCGACGACCAAAAGCTGGCCGCAATCAGCGAGCCCGACCTCGATCCCATGGCGGTCGAAGTCCCCGAAGATGGCCCGCTGGTCTTTGAGTTCGATATCGAGGTTCGCCCCGAGTTCGAACTGCCCAAGTGGCAAGGTCTGTCAATCGAGCGCCCCACCCGCGCATTCAGCGACGCCGATGTGCAGGATCAGCTCCAAAAAATCCTGGAGCGCCGCGGGCGACTGGTCCCCGTGGACGACGCCGCCAAGCCCGGCGACTTCATCGCCACCAAGCTCAGCTTCAAGAACGGCGACGAGCTGCTCTCCGAGAGCGACGAGGAGGTGATCCGCATTCGCCCCGTGCTCAGCTTCCGCGATGGCAAGCTCGAAAAGTTCGACAAGCTGATGAAGGGGGTCAAGGCGGGCGAAACGCGCGAGGCCGAGGCCAAAATCAGCGCCGACGCCCCCAACGAGGCCTTGCGCGGCAAGACCGTCACCGCCGTCTTTCAGGTGCATGAGGTCAAGCGGCTCGAAGCGCCAGAGCTAACGCCGGAATTGCTCGACGACCTGGGCGGCTTCAAGACCATCGACGATCTGCAAGTCGAGATTCGCCAGACGCTGGTTCGTCAGCTCGAATACCATCAGCAACAGCGCGCTCGCGAGCAGGTGCTGGCGCAGCTCACCGTGTCGGCCGATTGGGACCTGCCTCCCGATCTGCTGCGGCGGCAATCGGGCCGCGAACTGCAGCGCTCGATCCTCGAACTGCGCCGCAGCGGCTTCCAAGACGATCAGATTCGCGCTCACGAGAACGAACTGCGGCAGAACAGCCTCGCCTCCACCGCCAAGTCGCTCAAAGAGCACTTCATCCTCGAGCGCATCGCCGAAGATCAAAAAATTGAGGACGAGCCCGCCGACTACGATCACGAGATCACCCTCATTGCCGCCCAAAGCGGCGAGAGCGTCCGCCGCGTTCGCGCTCAACTGGAAAAGCAGGGGCTGATGGACACCTTGCGAAATCAGATCGTCGAGCGGAAGGTCATCGAGCTCATCTTGTCCAGCGCCAAGTTCAAGGATGTCGCGTTTGAGTTGGAACCGTCTCACGCCGAGGCCATCGATCAAGCGGCCGCTGGCGGTGACGAAGAGGAGTCGAACATTCCCGAGGCCGAATATCCCGACGAAGCCAAGCCCGCTCGCGCCAGCGAGCAGCGCGGCTAACACGATCGATCGCAACCGGCACGGGCGCCCGCCAAGGATGGTCGGCGCGGCGCGCGTAACGCTTGAGTCTTAAGGAACCTCGTTATGAATCAGTTCACTGGGTCCAGCCCGGTCGACCCCCGGGCGGCCTACCGTGAATATCAACGACAGCGATCGCTGACGCTCGGCGATTTGCTGCTCGAAAATCGCATTATCTTCCTACAAGGCGAAATTCACGACGGCAACGCCAACGAGATCGTGATGAAGTTGCTCTACCTGCAGAGCGAAAATCGCCGCAAGGACATTCACTTCTACCTCAATAGCCCCGGCGGTAGCGTCACGGCCACCCTGGCCATGTACGACACCATGCAGATCCTCACCTGTCCCGTGGCCACCTACTGCGTGGGCCTTGCCGCCAGCGGCGCCGCGGTACTCTTGGCCGGCGGCACCAAAGGCAAGCGCTATGCCCTGCCCAACGCCAAGGTGATGATCCATCAGCCGTGGGGCCAGGTGGGCGGACAGGTCTCCGACATCGAGATTCAGGCCAACGAGATTTTCAAGACGCGCGACGTGCTCAATCGCGTGCTGGCCGACCATACCGGTCAACCAATCGAGCGCATCGCGAAAGACACCGACCGTGACTATTACATGACTGCGGCCGAGGCCAAAGAATATCAACTCGTCGACGAGATTCTGACCCGGCCCCCCCTGTCGGCAGACGACGACGACAAGGACAAGTAGCAAGAGGACGACAAGTCATAAGTGGCCGCCAACCCGTTTCGCATCCAGACGCCAGGAGCCGGCGAATCGTTTCGCCCCTAACGCAAATGCCCTTCGCCGGGCGCCATCCCCACTCGACGGAGCAGTGACGCCGTGCCTTTGATTCCATTCGTCATCGAAAAAAGCGGCCGCGAAGAGCGGGCGATGGACATTTACAGTCGCCTGCTCAAGGACCGCATCATCTTCCTCGGCAGCCAGGTCAACGACGAAGTCGCCAACTCGATCGTCGCGCAACTGTTGTTTCTGCAATCGGAAGATCCCAAGTCCGACATTCACCTCTACATCAACAGCCCCGGCGGCAGCGTCACCGCCGGATTAGCCATCTACGACACCATGCAGTTCGTCACCTGCGACGTGGCCACCTACTGCATCGGGCAGGCCGCCTCGATGGGCGCCGTGCTGCTCACCGCAGGCGAGGCGGGCAAGCGCTTCGCCCTGCCGAACGCGCGGATCATGATCCATCAGCCGCTGGCCGGCATGGAAGGCACTGCGGAGGAAATTTTGATCCACGCCAAGGAGTTCCGCAAAGTCAAGCAGCGGCTCAACCAGATCCTGATCAAGCACACCGGGCACGCCATTGAAAAGATCGAGCAAGACACCGACCGCGATCGCTTCATGACCGCCGAGGAGGCGATGGAGTACTCGCTGATCGACCGCGTGATCGAGCGAATGGAGCCAGTGGTCGCCAGCAAGTAAGCAGTCAACCAAGATCGAACCAGTTGGCTCGCGCCCAGACGAGCCACGCAAACCCGATGGCGCGTCGCCCGCGACGGCCTTCCAACCAACGAACGGATTCGAGAACATCGCCGGGTAGCGGGCGGCTCCCGCCGTTTGCTCGCCCGGCGACTTCAACCAATAACTTAATTACAAGCGCGAGGCCAACCATGGACGGCTGGCGAAAGACGCTCTGGGTGCTTTGTTTGCTCCTGTCGTGCGGGTGCCGCGCGGGTCGCATCACCGAGCCGCTGGAACGCGAAAACCGTCACCTCGAGGACCGCATCTATTGCCTGGAGGATCAACTGCGCGAAACTTGCGCGCAGCTCGATTCGGCCCATCGCGAAAATGCCGCTCTCCGCCGAGATCTGGGAGATGGGCCCGGCAGCGACGATTTCAGCCGCCAGCGCGGCGGCGGAACCAGTCGCGCCCCCCGCGCCGAGTTGGGCGCGCCCACCGATCGACTCCCCGGCGGCGGCGACACCGCGCCCCGGCCCAGCCTGCCGGCCGACGATCTGGAAGACGCGCCCCCTTACAAGCCGCCGACGATCCTGCCTCCTAGCCCCGACCGGCCGGAAGGCATCTTGCCAGAAACGTCATCGCCGGAGCCGGTCCCCGGCCCGATTGAGACGCAGGCTGAGCCTGAGCCCGCCGAACTGCCGCTGGAATCCTCGCCCGGCCCCACGCTCGAAGAGCCGCGAATGCTCATCTCCCCGACCGCGACACGCGCCGCCGCGCCGCTGCAAAGCGCCAACATCGTCGAGATCGCGCTGAACAGCCGGCTCACCGGCGGGCATGACCGTGATGGCCGGCCGGGGGACGATGGCGTGATGGTGGTGATCGAGCCGCGCAACAAGGCGCGCCAGGTGGTCGAACTGCCCGCCGCCGTTTCGATCGTGGTGCTCGATCCGGCCCAGGAAGGTCCGCGAGCGCGGATCGCGCGCTGGGACTTCACCGCCGAAGAAGCGGCCCGGCACTTCAAAAAAACCCCGTTGGGCGAGGGCTTTCACTTCGCCCTGCCGTGGTCGAGCGCGCCTCCGAAAAACTCCGATCTGATGCTCTTTGCCCGCATCACTTTGTCGGACGGGCAGGAGTACATCACCGACAAGTCGATCCGCGTCAAACTGTCCGCTGCGGCCGAAGCTGGTCAATCGATGCCCGCCGCAGGCGATCCTGATGACACCGTTGCCGAGACCGCGCCGCGCGCCACGGAAGCAGCAGGTCCAGCCACCGGCCACCCAGCGGGCGAGCCGGAGCGCATCGTGTCGGAATACGTGCCGCGCCACGCCGAACGCGCGCCGGCCGCCAACTCGCGCACGACCACTCAACCAGGCCGATCGCGCCGGCGATAAACACAGCTTCTTACTGCCCAAACCCGGCCAGCGATCCGGGCATCTTCGGCGTCAAAATTTCGCGGCCATCGGGCGTCGGCAGGCGCTCAAAGCTCTCGCGCGCCTGCCACTGCGGGTGCCGCCGTGTCTCGCTGAACGAGAGCACCGGCTCCACGCAGGCGTCGACCGCGGCGAACGCGGCGGCCCACTCGTCCCGCATCCGCGTGGCGAACACCTCGGCCAGCCGCGCCGCGATTCGTTCCGCGTCGGGCCCCAACAGATGATTGTCGTTCGCCAGTTCAGTCAGCCCCAGCACCGCCAGCACCGCCTGCCAGAACTTGGGCTCCAGCGCCCCCACGCTGATTT
>JAIBBY010000071.1 GCA_019694455.1 Pirellulales bacterium | reverse complement strand
AGGGCGGGCCCCCACTTCCAGGCGGCCATGAGCATGGGAAAGTTCCACGGAATGATTTGTCCGGCGACTCCGACCGGCTCGCGGCGCGTGTAGGTGAAGTAATTGCCGCGGACCGGGATGGTCTGGCCGTGAATCTTGTCGGCAAAGCCGGCGTAGTAGCGCAAGCAATCGACCGTCAGCGGCAAATCGGCGCCGCGCGCGTCGCGGATCGGCTTGCCGTTGTCCAGCGTTTCCAGCGCGGCGATGTCGTCGGCCTCCTCTTCGATCAAATCGGCCAATTTGTGCATCAATCGGCCACGGTCGCGGGCATCCATGCGCCCCCAGGGGCCGCTCAGCGCCTTGCGGGCGGCCTGTGCCGCCAGGTCGATATCGGCGGCGTCTCCCTCGGCTACCTGCGCGATTACCTCCTCCGTAGCGGGGTTCACCGTGTCAAAGGTCTTGCCGCTCGCGGCCGGAGTCCAGCGGCCGTCGATAAAGCACTGCGTTTGATGCACCTTGGGTTGCGCTTGCGATTCGAGCGTAGTGGCCACGAGAGGTCTCCTCTGGCGTTTGACGCCGCTTGCGGGGCGGATAAGCTGCGAACCGCGCGAGCGTAGCGCTCGTCTGATCCGCGCCTGAATTCTATCGCTGGCGCCTGCCTCATTCCAGCAAGTTTGCGCGCCGCGTGGCGCCGCCAGCTTGACATGGCGCGCGACGGCGGCCCATATTGCGAGCCGAGATTTCGGGCGATCGCAGCTTCTTAGCGAAGGTTCTGGCTTGAAAGACTTTAGTTACGCGGCGGCGGGCAGCGTCGACGAAGCGGTGAGTTTGCTGGCGGCAAGCGGCGCAGGAGCGCGAGCGCTAGCCGGCGGCACCGACATGATTGTGCAGCTTCGCGAGGGAACGCGCGAGGCCGACTTGGTTGTCGACGTAAAGAAAATCCCCGAACTCATGCGGCTGGAATACGATCGCGCGCGCGGCCTGCGATTGGGCGCGGCCGTGCCGTGCTACAAAATATACGAACACGCTGAGATCCGCGACGACTACGCGGGCCTTGCCGACGCAGCCCACATCATTGGCGGCCGGCAAATCCAAAGCCGAGCTTCGATCGGCGGCAACCTGTGCAACGCGTCGCCGGCGGCCGACTCCATCCCGGCGCTCATTGCCTATCGCGCCGTTTGCCATATTGCCGGACCGGGCGGAACCCGCTCACTTCCTGTCCATGAGTTTTGCAAGGCGCCGGGACGCAATCGGTTGGAACGCGGCGAGTTGTTGGTGAGCTTAGAATTGCCGCCGCAACCTCAGCACGCGGGTGGAGCTTATCTGCGGTTCATTCCGCGGAACGAAATGGACATCGCCGTGGTCGGTGTGGGCGCGTGGGTACGATTGGACGGGAGCGGAAAGCAGATCGAAGACGCGCGCATCGCGTTGGGCGCCGTGGCGCCGACGCCGCTGCTGGCCGAGCAGGCGAGTCGATCGCTCGTGGGGCAGGCCGCCACGACAGAGAATTTTCCCCGCGCGGGCGAACTGGCCAAGACCATCGCCAGCCCGATCAGCGATCGTCGCGGCTCGGCGGAGTATCGCGATCATCTCATTGGCGTGCTGGTGGAGCGCACGCTGGCCATCGCCGTCGAGCGCGCTCGCAAATCGTAGCAATCGATATTGGCCCGCTTTCGCGGGCTAGTGACCAATCAAGGACAACGTGTGACCAAACGCATTCACGTATCGACGACAATCAATGGCGAGCACGCCGACTTTCTGTGCGAGGCGCGGCAAACGCTGCTCGAAGCGCTGCGCGACGAGTTGCATTTGACCGGCGCTAAAGAAGGTTGCGGCAACGGCAACTGCGGCGCCTGCACGGTGATGCTAGAGGGCGTGCCGGTCAATAGTTGCCTGGTGCTGGCGGTCGAAGCCGAAGGCGCGCGGATCGAAACCATCGAGGGGATCGCTCGCGATTCACGGTTGCACCCCGTGCAGCAATGCTTTTTGGAGGGGGCGGCCCTGCAGTGCGGCGTATGCACGCCCGGCTATCTGGTGGCCGCCAAGGCGCTGTTGGACAAAAATCCCAATCCCAGCGAGCAGGAAATTCGCTTTCAACTGGCGGGCAATCTTTGCCGCTGCACCGGCTACGACAAGATAGTTCAAGCCGTACAAGAGGCGGCCCGGCGTCTGCGCGCCGGCGCTTGGGACGAATCGGCGTCGCCCGCGACGCAGGAGGTGTAGTCATGGCCAAGAAGAAGAAAACGCCCACACGCTCGACCGGCAAGAATCGCAACGGACAAGCGACTCGCCCCACAGCCCGCCCGGCCGCGGCCAAACCGCGCCCGGTGACCGCCGCGCTGCGCAAAAAGGCGACGAATAAAAAGAAAGCGGCGAAGCCCGCCGCAAAGAGCGAATTGAAGCCGGAACACGGCGAAGTGTACCTCGGCCCGCGCGAGTATAAGGTGCTCGGCACGCGGCCAATTCGGCACGACGGCGTCGACAAGGTGACGGGCCGCGCCGTCTACGGCGCCGATTTACAACTCTCTGGCATGATCCATGGCCGAGTGCTGCGCAGCCCGCACGCGCACGCCCGAATCGTGTCGATCGACACCAGTGCCGCGGAGCAGATGCCAGGGGTGTACGCGGTGGCGACGGCGGCCGACCTGCCCGACCTGCAAAACAAAATCGCCGACCTGGGCGAAGGGGCCGCCAACCTCGCGCATCTGGGCGACAACGTGCTGGCGCACCACACGGCGCTTTACAAGGGACATGCGGTGGCGGGCGTGGCCGCGGCCAGTCCGCAGATCGCCGAAGAAGCGCTCAAGCTGATTCGGGTGGAATACGAACCGCTGCCGGTGGTGCTCGACATGTTGGAGGCGATGCAGGCCGACGCGCCGGTGCTGCACGCCGACCTGCGCACCAAGGAACTTGGCAAGCCGATCAACGATTCGCCCACCAATGTGGATGTGCATTTTCATTTCGAGCAGGGCGATGTGGAACGCGGCTTCGCGCAGGCCGATGTGGTGATCGAGCGCGAGTTCCGCACCGCGACCGTCCACCAGGGCTACATCGAGCCGCACGTGGCGACCGCCATGTGGAACCGCGATGGCCACCTCACCGTGTGGACATCGACGCAAGGCGCCTTCACGTGTCGCCAACAAACAGCCGAAATCCTGCAGATGCCGGTGTCGAAGGTCACGGTGATACCGTGCGAGATCGGCGGCGGCTTTGGCGGCAAGATCACGGTGTATCTGGAACCGGTCGCGGCGATCTTGAGCCGCAAGAGCGGTCGGCCGGTGAAGATGGTGATGAACCGGGCCGAGGTTTTTGAGGGGACCGGCCCCACTCCAGCTTCGTTTGTGCGCATGAAGATCGGCGCCAGCAAGGATGGCCGCATCACCGCCGCCGATGCGTGGCTGGCCTACGACGCCGGCGCGTATCCGGGCGGGTTCGTGGTCTGCGGCGCTATGTGCGTGTTTGCCTGCTACGACCTGCCCAGCGCGCGGGTACACGCCTACGACGTGTGCGTGAACAAGCCCAAATCGGCCGCCTACCGCGCGCCAGGAGCCACGCAAGCGGCCTTCGCCTGCGAATCGGTGATGGATGAATTGGCGGAACGGCTGGGCATCGACCCCATAGAATTTCGCTTGCGGAACTCCGCCAAAGCAGGGACGCGCCGCGTCGATGGACCGGTGTACCCACGCATCGGAGCGGTGGAAACGCTCGTCGCGGCGCGCGCCAGCGAACACTATCAAACTCCGCTCGTTGGCGCGAATCGGGGCCGTGGCGTGGCAACAGGATTCTGGTTCAACGCGGCGCTCAAATCGAGCGTCGCGGCCAACGTGAATCTCGACGGCTCGGTAACGCTGGTCGAGGGTTCGACCGATATTGGCGGCACTCGCACCAGCGTGGCTATGCAGTTAGCCGAGGCGCTAGGCATCGCCGCCGAGGACGTGGTTCCGCGCGTGGTCGACACCGACAGCGTGGGCTACACCGATGTGACCGGTGGCAGCCGCGTCACCTTCTGCACTGGGCTGGCCGCCTATCGCTGCGCGCAGGACATCGAACGGCAAATGCGCGAGCGCGCGGCGCTGCTTTGGGACTGCAAGCCCGAGGAGGTAAAGGTCGAAAATGGCCAATACCGCCGCAATGGCAAGTCGCTCTCATTCAAAGAGTTGGCGGGCAAGTTGCATCGCACGGGAGGCCCTGTCGTGGGGCGCGCGACGGTCGATCCGGAAGGATCGACCAACGGCTTTGCGACCCAAATCTGCGATGTCGAGGTCGATTCCGAGACCGGCAAGACCACCGTCTTGCGATGGACCATTGTGCAAGACGCCGGCAAAGCCATCCATCCCAGTTATGTCGAAGGGCAAATGTCGGGCGGCGCCGTGCAAGGCATTGGCTGGGCGCTCAACGAAGAGTACCTGTTCGACGACCGTGGACAGATGACCAACGCCAGCTTTTTGGACTATCGCATGCCGACGGCGCTCGACGTGCCGATGATCGAAACGGTGATTGTGGAAGTGCCTAACCCCAGCCACCCCTACGGCGTGCGCGGCGTGGGCGAGGTCCCGATCGTGGCCCCGCCCGCGGCGCTGGCCAATGCGATCTATCAGGCTGTCGGCGTGCGAATGCGGGAGTTGCCGATGTCGCCGCCGCGAGTTTGGAAGGCGCTCGACGAGGCGCGCCGGGCAGGTGAGAACCGCTAGCGCAAGCGATTCTTGTGAATCGGCCACTTTTCGGCGCAGCTATAATTCCTGCATGCCGAAGGTTGGTCGCATCATGCTCGCTATCTTGTTTTGGATCGCGCCTTGCGCTGCGCAGGGCGCCACGCCGCGAGTGACGCTCGAAATTGTGATGGCTCAAGGCGTCGCGCCCACGGCCCCGCAGCAGTGGAGTCAGGCCCTGTCCAAACTAGGGCTCGACGATGTGCAGATTCGTTCGGCCCGGCCAACCGATCAGGTCGGCATCCAGACGCGCGAGGGCGCCACAACGGCGTATCATGTGACCGGGGTGCTGACTGGCCGTGGCGATTTGGCGCTGCCCGGTGGCCGATTTTCGATCAATGATCGCGCGGGCTTGGCGCAGTGGATGGAGCGCTTGCGCGCGGTAGGTCCCGAAGTGGTCACGTCGCCCGTACGCTTGCCATTCGACCTTTCGCCCGCAACGCTGGCCGCCGCGAAGCAAGAACTGGCGCAGCCCTTGCAAATGCCGACAGCAGGAGAGTCGCCGGTTGAAGTGGCGGCGGTCATCCATCGGCAATTGGGCTCGCGACTATTTATCACCAAGTCGCTGCACGAAGAACTGCGTGCGACTGGGCCAGTCGCCGACGAATTGAACGGTTTGTCGATCGGCACGGCCTTGGCCGCCACCTTGCGGCCTGCCGGGCTGGGGCTGGCGCCACGGCTGCGCGACGGCGAATTGAGCTATTCGGTGATTCAGCCCGCAGCCGATGCCGATGTGTGGCCGATCGGCTGGCCCGCGGATGAGCGTCGGCGGCAGCTACTGCCCAAGCTGTTTGATTTTCTCCAGGTCGAAGTGGGGGGCGTCTCGGTGGCCAAAGCGGTGGAGATCATTCGCGAGCGACTGGGCGCGCCGCTATTGTACGATCGTAACGCGTTGGCGCGGCACGACGTTGACCCCACGGCGACTCCGGCCTCGCTCCCCGCCAAACGCACGTCGTATAGTTTGGCGCTGCAGAAATTGCTGTTTCAAGCTCGGCTCAAAGTCGAGTTGCGCGTCGACGACGGTGGGCGACCGTTCTTTTGGGTGACCACCATCAAACCGCTTGAGTAGCAAGATGTTCACCGGCACGGCTGTCGAAAACTGTTTGGCGCAACTGGGCGTCACCGATGTGGTGTGGCTGCCCGACTCGGTGATGGGACCGTGGGAGGGGGCGTTGGCGGCGAGCCAGCGCATCGCGCTGCGGCGCGTGTGCCGCGAGGGAGAGGCCTGGGCCTTAGCGGGCGGTCTCTGGCTCGGCGGCCGCCGACCGCTCGTCATGATTCAATCCACCGGGCTGTTCGAATCGGGCGACGCGCTACGCAACATGCTGTTCGACTTTCGACTGCCGCTGTACGCCATGGTCGGCTATCGAAGCTATCTGACGGCCGACTCGCGCGACACCGCCAAGCAGTTTCTTGAGCCGGTGCTGGCGGCATGGGGCGTGGACTGGGTGCTGCTGAAAGAGGCAAACGACCTGGAACGCTTCAGCGAACACTATTCGGCCTCTCGGGCGGCGCAGCGGCCTGGCATGTCGCTATTGGCCGAGGGAGCGATGTGATGACTAATGCCGTAGGTTCTGGCATGCCGCTCGACGAGGCGCTACGCGTGATTCACGCGCTGCGAGGCGATGCGATCGTCGTCACGTCGATGGGCGCTACGCGTGAGTGGGCAAGGTTCGATGCTCATCCACTCGATCTTCACTATGTGCCGTCGGCCATGGGTCAGGCGTCAACCTTGGGGCTTGGCTTGGCGCTGGCCCAGCCTGGGCGCAGCGTGATCGCGATTTCCGGCGACGGCTCGTTGCTGATGAACCTGGGCTGTCTGGCGACCATCGCCGCCAATCCCGCGCCGAATTTCACGCTGATTGTCTTGGTGAACGGCATCTATGAGGTCACCGGTGGGCAACAAACCGCGCCGAGCCGCGATATCGACTTGGTCGCCATCGCCAAGGCGTCTGGCATCGCAAGCGCGCGCGGATTCGACGATCTGGCCCAATGGCACGCCGAGGCGCGCGGCATTCTGGCGACCGACGGGCCGCGTTTCATCTCTCTGGGGGTGTCGCCGGTCGGCGACGATTACCACTTGAAGGCGCCCGGTCCATTGGCAGAGCGGTTGGCTTGTTTTCGCCAGGCGCTGGCAATTTAGCTGGCCGCAGCACGCCAATTCTCGCCAGGCGCGGGCTGGTGGCATAGACTAACCGATCGCTGCACCCCATCAGCAAGTTTGCCTTACGGAGAGTCGGACATATGCGCCCTTGGATTGTGTTGTTCGCCGTGTTGTCCTGCGTCGGAATCACCTACAGCGAAGAGAAATCGGAGCAGATCGAGTTTACCGAATCGGTTCCGCTGCTTTCCGATCAAGGCGAGCTAAGCGCTTGGGGTTGGGCCAGACACGCGCACATGGCCTACAACCGAGAGGCGATTCCGGCCAATCGGCTCGACCGGGTCAAGGAATGGGAGCATTACACGATCATGTCTCCACAGTTCACCGTGGGGGTGACCATTGCTCAGATCGGCACGCTGCTGATCGGCTCGGCCGAGTTGATCGACTACGCGAACAACACACAGCACAGCGCCACGACGCTGGGAGGGCATCCCAAGGATCGTTCGATCTTCACGGCCACCCCGTACGGCGCCACGGAGTTTCGCCGCAAGGAGAACTTCGTCTCCATGAAGTTCGAGGGAAACCGGCGACTGATCGCTTTCAATTTTTTGAAGACCGCCATGACGCCGGCGATGGCCGGCGAATTCGAGCTAGTAAACGAGGAAGCGGACGAGAGCATTGCGCTGGCGCGCCCCTTCGCGGAGCCGGGCCAATTCTTTTATGAGAACAAGATCTTCGGCATGCTGTCGAAAGGCAAAGCGCAAGTTGGCGACACGTCGTATGAACTGCCAGCCGGCGAGTCGTTCGCCATCTTCGATTGGGGACGCGGAATCTGGCCGCGTGAGTCGCAATGGTTTTGGGGACAGGCCGCCGGCAAGGTGGGCGCGCGGTTGGTCGCCATCAATCTTGGTCACGGCTATGGCGACGATCGCCGAGGAACGGCCAACGCGATCTTGGTCGATCGCAAGCTGTACAAGCTGGGCGACGTGGCGTGCGAGTTCGATCCCGCGGACCGCATGAAACCGTGGAAATTCACCAGCGACGATGGTCGCTTGTCGCTAGTTTTTCAGCCGATCTACCATCAGCAGTCCAAGCAGCAGATCGCCATTGCCGCCGCCGAACTACATAAGATTCACGGCAAGTACAGCGGCACGCTGGTGGTCGATGGCGAACCGATTGAAGTGAAGGACATGCTCGGCTTCGCGGAGCACATGAGCCAAAAGTGGTAAGCCGGTCGCCGTTCACCGGCGGGTATACGGCGCCAGCCAGTCGTGGCTCATCGCGCGGGCCAGACTGCCCGTGGTAACACGGCGGCGCCTTTGAATCGCGCGGCGCTTGCGTAGAACGGCCGGCAGTCGGACCAACGCATCGAGTTTTGCCCGCGCCACCACGCCTCCTTGCCCTCTCGGCAGATAGCGCAGCCAAGCCGCCAGATGCATGAGCAGCGCCTGCGGCAGATACCACAGTGCCAGCGAGGTGGGCATGTTCTTGCAGTAGGTCCACACCAGATTGCGATGCCCATGATACGCGCTGAAGTCGCTGCGGCGACCGCTGGTGGCGGAACTGCCGTGTCGGCAGACCGCCGCTGGCACATAGCGCGCTTGATGGCCGGCCAGTCGCAAGCGAAAACCAAGATCGACGTCTTCGTGATAACAGAAGTAGGTGGAATCGAATCCCCCCACCTCGACAAACGCCTCGCGTTGATAGAGCGCGGCCGCCGCGCAGGGCGAGAAGATTTCGCGAGAGGCGCTTTCGGCGACAGTGGATTGGCGCCCTTCGTCGCGGCGCCATGCCATGCCGCTCACGTGATAGACGTCGCCCGTTCCGTCCAGGCGGTCGGGATTCGACGCCAGTAGCAGCCGACTGCCGAACGCGGCGCACTCGGGGTGAAGGAGCGCTGCGCGGGTCAACTCGGCTAACCAGGTCGGCTCGGGGAACGCGTCGGGATTGAGGAGAGCCAGCCACTGGCAATCGGCAGTCAGCGCTACCGCCAGGTTGTTGGCGGCGGCGAAGCCGATGTTGCGCGTCAGTCGAACGACCGTCGCGCCGGGGTAGTGCGCTAGCGCGGCGTCGCACGAGCCGTCGGTGCTGGCGTTGTCGATAATCAGCACCTGGCAAGGGCGCCGAGTTTGGCGCGCTAAAGCCTGAAGGCAGACAACTAGATCGCCGCCAGAATTGAAATTAACGATCAGGACGGCCACTTGTGGCCCATCGTCGCGATCAATCACCAATTCTTCCGGCGTGCTGGCATCGTGGTGGCGCGAACATGCAGCGGCCCACTAGGCCACCCGCAACAGGCGCTTGGCGGCGCGCCCCACACGACGCATGAACTGATAGGTTGGGGAATGTTGATTGGCAATCCAACTTTGAACTGCCCTTTCCAGCGGCGCGCTTCCGCTATCGGTTATCGCGGCCGCGGCGACTGGTTCGCAGGCGCGGGCAATGAAGACCATGGTATTCTTGCGGAGGCCAATGAGCCGAGCATCGAGGCCGGCGATCGCCGCGAGGTTGCTGAATGATCGTTCGGTGAGCAATTGCTTATGAAAGTTGTTGATGCCGCGATTCAAACCCCGGCTGCGGAAAACACGAGCATGGTCCTGTTCGTTGTAGAACACCACCGTTCCGCCCGGCGCCAGCAGCGCGCGCGTGGCGATCAACCATTCGGCCGGCCGGAAGGCGTGCGTGATCTGATGATTGGAGATGATCAGATCGTACTTTTGCTGACCGAAGGGCGTGTTCAACTCAGCGGCCGATAGCTGCCCGATGTTCTCGAGTTTCAGGATCTCGCGCGCGTAGCGGATATTGGTGTCGAAATAATCCAGGCCGAACAATTGCTGGTAGCCAAATTCGTCCCGCAGGCGGGCTAGAAAGGCACCGCAATCGCAGCGCAACTGCAAGACGCGGTGCCGCGGGTCGACTACCCCCTGCTCTTGCATCAGAGCGATTACTTCACCGGCCGCGACGTGCTTCCCCTGCACATACGCTTGTGGCAGCGGAAACTGGTTGTAAAAGCGATGTTCATACTCCGCGAAGTACGAATAGTAGTGGTCGGCAAACGGCTTCGTCTGCCGCCATTGGGCGAACAATAGGCCGCAGCGCTGGCACAGCACAAAGTCGCTATTCCGCCAGCGTGGGTCCATTGGCTTGTCGAGATGCGTCAGGTCGTTGTTGCGATAGACCGGACGCAACAATTTGCCGCCGCAGCCAACGCAAGCGTCGACGCGTTCCATGGCGGCCGGGTCGTATGGAATGACGGCGGGCATTGCGAAACTCCTCTTAGCGCTACCGGGGCGGGCCGCCGGGCACGTTGGGGTCAGTGAGACGACTTACGATTCGCCAGCGCCGCATCGACCATTTCGATGACGGCCTCCGCGGCGCGACGTCCGGCGCCTCCGTCGATGGCGCCCAACTCAAACTCAATTAGCTCGCGCCGCGCCGCGCTATCTAGCTCGGGCTGTTCGAGCGCGCGGCGCAGCAATTGCTCCGTCTCGTCCGGAGCGTAGGCCACACGGACCGCGCCGCTGCGCAGCACGGGTTGCAGGTGTTCGTACGATTCCCAGGTGCGAGATTGCTTGGTGCATCCCTGGCTGTTGTAACCCACGATGATCACCGGCTTATCGAGCGCCGCAAAATCGAGCATCATCGTCGAGTAGCCCGCGTGAATGTTCACGTCGCCATGCCGAACGGTGTTCACCGCGCGCACCATGTCGTCGTGGTCGGGGCACCATTGATCCTTGGCGGCGATGCGCGGATTGCCCGCCAGCGTCCACACAATGTCGCTCCGATCTGGGTCGTCGCGCAGCGCTTCGTATCGCTCCATGCGGTCCTTGGGATGCAAGCGGACCAAGAGCTGCGGATTGCCGGGCAGTTGGCTCTTCCAATAATCATGAACGTGACGCACAACATCCGGGTTGTCGGGCATCAGGCCCGGCGTGACCGTGGAGTAGACCACGATCTTGCGCTGGGGATCGAGTCCGTACTGTCGGCAAAACTCTTCACGGCTTTGGTGATACGCGGGATTGAAATAGAAATCGAACTGCGGCGCGCCGATGACGCGGATTCGGCTCTCGTCAGCCACACCGATATGGTCGACTAGTTCCTGTCGCATTTGCGGACTCCAGGCCAAATAGCCGGCATAGTCGCAGATGGGGAACTTTTTCGTGGTGGGGTTGTCCCAAGAGGTGATGGCAGTGACCACCGGCAGATTGACCTCGGCGGCGGCCATCGACACGGCCCATTCCCACGGTTCGACAAAGTTGGTGGAGAACACGGCGTCCACGCGTTCGCGCGCGATCACCTGCCGCATCTCGGGAATCAGATCCCAATGCTTGGCCAGCATGTGGCGATAGAGCCGTATGACGAGCGGACAGCAGTACGGAGCCACCAGGTGCGCTGGGCGACGCCAACACCAATCGATGGCCTGTTGCCAGAGCCGCACCGCGAGCCCCCGCGACTTGTACTTGGTGAGCTTGTTGCGCATCTCGCGCAGCTTGTTGTCGCGGGCGTTGGTGGGACGGCGGTGATAGAAGGCCGCGACCGCCAGATTCTCATAGAACCGCATCGACTTTTTGGGCTTGAGATCGAACCGTCCGTACACCGCAGTGTTGTCGGGCGCAAAGCGCTCTACAAAGTCTGGCAGTTCCGCGTAGGGGCTGAGAATGATGATGTCGTATCGCTCTTTGAGCAGACGATACGTGTCGCCAAGCAGGTAGTTGCGCACGCCCCAGCCCATGCCGACGACAATCGCCAACCGTGGTCGGCGAGTTTTTGCGCTTGAAGTGTCCGTAGGAGTCGCGCGGCGTTTGCGCAGCGCGGCAGTCGAAGTGGCTGTGGCCTGCATAGTTGGTCTTCCGTGACCCGGCAATTGACCTGTCCCCAGCGCGACAGGTCGGAATTCATGGCGGATTTGTAGCGTAAGCTAGGCGGTACGTCGATACCGCATCGGCTCGGAAAGCTGTGGGGTATAGAGCGTCTTTTGAATCGGCACCGCGGCCCGCTCGGTGACGGTGAGAATCTGGGCAATGCGCTCCCCCGCATGCCCGTCGCCATAGAGGTGATCCGACGGATAGCGGCCGATCGCCAGATGGCGGCGCACTGCGGTGACGATCTCCGCGGCATCGTAGTGCGCGTCGAGCACGTTGCGCCCTCGTTCGCGGGCGTTTTGCCGATTTCCCACATTCACCGCCGGCATGCCAAGAAAGGCCCCTTCGCGAATCGCCGAACTGCTATTGCCGATCATGCAAGCAGCGTTGTGCATCAGCACCAGAAAATCCTCGGGCGTGAAGTTGCGGTAAAAATGCACATACTCCGGCTTGAGCTGCTCGCGATAAAGTCGCATGCCTTTGGCCACGTCGTCGCTGCCCGCGTCGGCATTGGGCCACAGCATGATTGTTTGCATGCGCAGCTTTTCCAGAGCTTTGATCGTCTCCTGAATCTGCTGAAGCGCCTGTGTGAACTCGGTGGTCACGGGGTGCTGCATGACCAAGAGATAAGGCTTCGACAGGTCGAGCTTCTCGCCGGTGCCGCCATAACGCGACAGCACCGCCTGCGGACATTGGGTGAGGTCGGTTTCGAGAATCAAGTCGATCGCGGGGCAGCCGGAGTGAAAAACCCATTCAGGGTGCTCGCCCATCGACAAGAGCCGCTGGCGGGCAACCTCCGTGGCGGGAAAGTGCAAGTGCGAGAGCTTGGTGATCGCATGGCGCACGCTCTCATCGATCGATCCGGTGACCTCGCCGCCTTGGGTGTGCGCGACCGGAATGTTCATGTAACTGGCCGACACCGCGGTGGCCAACGTCTCATAGCGATCGGCGACGGTGACCACGCAATCCGGGGCGAGGCGTTCGAAGATCGACGAAAGCTCGATCATCGCCAGGCCGGTGCTCTTGGCCATCGTGGCGGGCGTTTCGCCTTCGATGAGAAACTGCACCTTGGCCACCGGCTCAAAGCCGTCATTCTCGATGACGCTCACCGCGTTGCCATAACGATGCAACAGCGCGGACGCGCCGACGATCAGTTGCAACTCGACGTCGGGACTATCTTGCAGCGCTCGCAGCACGGTCTTGACGCGGGCGTAGTTCGCGCGGCTGGCGACAACGACGGCCACTTTTTTCATGGGTGAGGACTCCTGGCAATTTATGTTGAGCGGCGCGCGGGCTACGCCGCCTTTCTGAGCAACTGCTGACCGACTCTGCGCACGCGGCGCATGGCGCGAATCGGAAACTGCTTGACGCTTTGATACAACTTGTCGTAGCGAACCTGTCGCTCGCGCTCGGCGACGGCGCGCTCCAACTCGCACAACTCGGCGTAGATTTCGGCAAAGCTGCTGCCGCCACTGTGCTGCGACTGGCCCGGCCGAGCGAGCAACCGCGTGTGCAGGCTCGGCACGCCAAATTCCTTTTGCGCGGCCAAAGCGGCGGGCGACTGAAAGCGATCGCGCAGCAAAGTTTCTGGCAGCACCGCAAAGCCCGCCGCCTCCACAATGGCCGCCAAAGTGGCGGGGGTGAACATGAAGACGTGATCGATTTGAATCGCCTGTTCCAGGCAACTTCGATTTTGCAGCACGGCGAAGAAGTCCTGGCACTCCAGAAAGAACAGGCCACCAGGAGACAGGCACGCTCGAATGCGCTCGGCCATGCCGCGCGGATCGAGCAAGTGATTGAACGATTGCGTGCAAATCACCAGGTCGAACTGGCGGTCGGCGTCGAGCGAAAACTGCTCGAACAAACCCACCTCGGTCGGCACGCCATGTTCGCTGGCGTATTGCGCCTCGACCGGCGAAGGCTCGACACCCATGACTTGGGAACCGCAGCGATCCGCCAAGGCGCGCAGCATGCCGCCTGTGCTGGAGCCAACTTCAAGCACGCGCGCCGGATTGGGCTGACCATGCCGCTGGAGGTATTGCACCAGCCACTCGCCACGGCGGCGCTGCGCGGCAAACATTTTGTCGTGGTTCACCGGCTTGCCGGTCGGCTGCCCCTTGAACGCCGCCATCTGCCGCCGATACTCCTTTTGATAGTAAAGCCCATACCATTGCGGCGTCATGCGAGGACTCAGGTAGATCAATCCGCAGTGGTTGCAGATCACCGACCGAACCGCCAGGCCGTTGCGGTCGCGCTTGGCGATGGTGCGCTGGCCCACGCCGCCACAGGAGTTGCACGGCAGGCCTTCGTAGTCTGCTTGCTCATAAGGAAATAGCGACTCGGTGGCCGCGGTGGGCATCGATTTCATATCTCTAACTCCTCAGTTCGCGGTCGGCTCCTATTGCCGGCGGCCGTCGTGACTAACGATTGTCGCCCCAGCGACCACAATAAAACTCGCGCAGTCCAGTCACCTTGCCGGATAGCTCGGGCTGTTCGTCTCCCAACAGTTCTGGGAACTCATCGGCCAAGGCCAGATGCGGCCGGGGATCCTTGGCGGCTTCGACCAACTCCTTCAGGCCCGCCGGATCAATGGAGACCGCCGCGTCCTTGGCTGGCTGCGATCGCGAGAGTATGAAATGCCGTTCGATCCAATCGGCGCCCAGCGCGATTGCCAGCTTCGACGCTCGTAGGTCATCGCCGGCGGAGTGATCGCTCAGTCCCACTTCGCTGGCGTGCTCGCGCAACCACTCCATACGCCGCAGATGATAAGCGCCGTCCACCAACGGATACATGCAATGCAACAGCGCCAGACGCGCGCCCCCCGAACGAACCACTTGCGCGGCGCCTCGAACTTCCGCCTCTTCGCTCATGCCCGTCGAGAGGATGACCAGCGGAAAGCGGGCGGCGACATCGCTGAGCAAGCCGGAGCTGCCACAATCGGGGCTGGCGATCTTGATGAAGTCGAGCCCCAGCTTGGCGACAAACGGCGTCCGTTGCCGATCGAAGACCGTGGTCGAAAAGCCGATTCGCGCGCGCTGTGCGACCTCGCGCAACCGAAAATGATCGTCGTCGCTCAGCTCGAACGGCAACATGGCGTCGGACTGGCCGCGGGTGTTCGAGGCTGCCGTCCACGACTGAAACTTGATGTAGTCGGCGCCGGCCTCAGCGGCGGCCCAAATCATCTCTTCCTGCAATTTCGATTCGCCCAGGTGATTGGCGCATGCCTCGGCGATGATTTTTGTGCGACCGTTCTGAGCAGACATTCCGTTCCCCTCCCTGGGTGTGTTGGTCAGGCGGCCCGCTGCCCTGGGTCGGCTGGCGCGGTCCATTCGATTGTGGAAAGCTTGTTTGGCGCAACCTGCGCGACAACGCGACTGTTCTCCATCACCAGCACCTCATCGCACCAATCGGCGTGGGCCTCTTGTGGCAAGACAACTACCACCAGCCGCCCGGCGGCGTAGTGGCGCAAGCTCGACAACACATGGCGCGCCGACTCGGGATCGAGCCCTGTCAGCATGTCGTCGATCAACAATACATCGGGCTGGCGCAACAAAGCGCGCGCCAGCGCCAGCCGCTGCATCTGCCCGACCGACAGCCGTATGCCTTGGCAGCCGAGCGGCGCTTGCAAGCCGCCTGCGGTGGCAAGTTGCTGCAAGTCGTCGGCGAAGGCGGCGCGCGATAGCGCGGCGGTCAGCTCGTCGTCGGTCGCTTGTGGCAGGGCAATTCGCAGATTGTCGGCCAGCGTCCCCTCGACCATCAGCGGCGGCCAAGTGACCAGCGCGATGCGATCGGCCAGATCGCCGATCAGCAAGTCGCGAGAGTCGATTTCGTTGATCCATAATTCCCGCCGGCGCACAGGCGACGAAACACTCAATAGATGCAGCAGCATCGACTTGCCAGACCCGGCCGGGCCGACGACTCCATACATCTTGCCCGATACTAACCGGCAATCGACTTCTGATAGAAGCTCAATCTGGCCGACGCTAAACGACGCGCGCTCACAGCGGATACTGCGAATAGGCTCTGCGAGCGGGGTGGCGTCGGCCGGCGGGTGCTGCGGTTCGGATTGCTGGAATTGAAACAGCTCTTCGATGAAGTCGCCGCTCTTGCCCGCCAATCCCCAGCTAGAAACCACCTGCTTCAGGTTCATGAAGATGCTTTGTTGCAGAATCAACAGCGAGGTGATTCCGGCAATGGAGATTTCGCCTGTGGTCAGCAACATTCCGCCGACGCCAATGCTGGCCAACCCGGCCAACGACGCGAACAAGCGGGTCTCGATGCCAGCTCTGCGCTGAGCCAACAAGGCGCGCTGTTCGCCCCGCTTTTGGCGATACATCGACTGAGCGAGAAAATCGAGTTGTTCCGGTCCCGCGGCATAGATCTTGAGTTGCGGCAAGGCTTCCAGCAGGCGCGACAAGCGACTATGGAACTCGCGCTCGCCCAACAGCGCCTCGGTCGTGGCGCGACGCTGCGCCACCCAATGCCGCCGGGTGACGATCACAGCTAGCGCGACGCCAGCAGTCGTAATGCCAGCAAGCAGCGGATTGAGCCAGAAAGCGGCCATCAGGCTGAAGACCAGCACGACGCCTTGAGTGAGTGTCGCCAGCGCCGCGCGCAGCGACTGCCCCACGGTCTTTAGCCCGGTCCGTAGGTAATGAACGGCCTGATTGGGCCCCAGCGGGCGGAGACTGGTCGACTGGCGCCGCACCATGGAGTGTAGAGCTCGCTCCACCACCTCAACGCCGATCGACCGCTCGAATTGCAAGCCCATGGTCGCCGACACGTAACCGGCGAATTGCGCCAAAAGCCAGCAAGCGATCGTCGCGGCGAAGAACGGCAAGACGCGGGCCAGGTGCTGTTCAAAGCCCAGTCGCAACAACTGGTCCATGAGCAAGAACCGACCGCTGGTTAGCACGCCCGCCAACAGCATCAGCACCAGACAAAGGGCCAAACGGGCCGGTTGCCGCGCGGCCTGTCGCCACAGCGAGACGAGCGCCGACGCCTGTTTCGGTGATGGTTGTCGCAAGTCGTTCAACTGGCCCGCCTTGCTTCAAATTGCGATTCGGGCAACCAACGCCGGAGCATTTCGTCGCGCGGACCATCTCCTACGATCGCACCGCGTTTGAGAATCAACAGTCGATCGCAAGCAGCCAACGTTTCTGGCCGGTGCGAGATGATGAGGGTGAACCGCCCGGCGCGGCGCTCGCGCAACAATTGCGAAAATTGCCGCTCGCTCGCGGGATCGGTCAGGCTGGTCGGCTCATCCAAAACCACGATCTCGGCGCCTCGCAATAGCACGCGCGCCCATTCGGCCCGCTGCTGCAGTCCGCGAGTATGCCAGGCGAGTTCAGCGCCGGTGTCGTTCCAGTGTTCGTCGTCCAAAGGGCGCAGCGCCGCGGCGGCCGGGATGCCCGCTGCGGACAGAGCGGCCAAAAGCTCTGGCTCGGTCGCATCCGATCGCGCCAGGCGAACTTCCTCCGCCACCGTGCCGCCAATCCGGCACGGTATCTGCGGCACGTAGGTCACGTGGCGCCAGTAACTGTCTTCATCCACGCTGGCCAGATCGACCCCATTGACCAGCACGCGGCCTTCCGTGGGCTCGATCAGACGAAGCAGCAATTGGGCGAGGGTCGTCTTGCCGGCGCCAGAGCGGCCGATGAGCCCCACAACTTCGCCGGCGCGCAGTTCCAGGGAGACACGGTTGATGATCGTCGACTTGTCGCATTTCAGGCTGATGTCTTCCAGGCGGATCGACTCGATCGGCTGCGGCAGAGCCTGCCGCGACTGCTCCTGGTGACGCGCCGCGAGTTGCTGCAAATTTTCGAGCCATTCTTCGAGCCGCGCCATGCGAGTCTGTACAGTCGTCAGGGCCCGCACGATTTCGGTGAACAGCGGCAACAGCATGCAGAGCGAGGCGAAGCAGGTCACCACGGTGGGCAGGTCCGCGATCAACCACCACTGCGCCCCCACCAGCAGCACAAAGCTCGACAGCCCCAGCACATTCAGCCACACGCCGGTCATGTTGTGGATCTTGACGACCTGCAAGCTGCGGGCGGCTAGGTCCTGACACGACTGGCTGAATTGCCGAACCGCCTCGGCCTGCCAACGAAAATTGCGGATATCCCGCAGATTGGAAAAAATGCCGAGCACGCGATCGATGAAGGCCACATCCACGCGAAACTCTTCCTTGACGCTGTTTCGCATCCGCAGACTGCGCTGCCACAGCGTGTAGGTCAAACTGGAAACGACCGCCACTCCCACCAGGGCGAACGTCGGCGAGTTGGGCAGGATGCCGGCCACCACGCCCAACGCGGCGCCGCCGCGCGTGACCACCGTCATGGCGCCGTTAAACAAGCCGCGCACCACAAATTGCAGCTTTTCGAGTTGCACAACGAACTTGGCCAACGACTGATCGCGAAAGTAGTCGGCGGGCAAATAGGCGATATGCTTTAACACCCAGCGCAGCGAGGCGATTTCGATGCCGTCGAGCAGCCAGCGCTGCGACTCTTCGCCCAGGTACTGGCACACCGCGTC
>JAIBBY010000070.1 GCA_019694455.1 Pirellulales bacterium | reverse complement strand
GCCGCGCCGACCAGCCACTGCTGGAACGAAACGACTGGCTCGAGCTCCTCCGCCAACGCGGCTTCCCCCACGCCGCCGCCCTGCCCCAACCGCCAGCCCAACTCGCCGACGCCCCACAAATTCTCCTAGTGGCGCAAAAAGAAGAACAGCCAGCCTTAACACCAACCGAACCGACTCTGCTCCGAGTCCCTGCCGCTCGCGAAATTCCCGCGACTGTCGCAAACCATGACCATTGCGACGACCAAGAGCAGCTAACTCATTATCTGCGTGACTTGTTTGCTCGCATGCTGCGACTGCCCCCCGAGGAGCTGCGCCCCGACGCCAACTTCATGGACCTCGGCTTCGACTCGATTATTGCATTGCAACTACGCAAAGCGCTGCAAGAAGAAACGGGGCACGAATTCGAATCGACAATCTTATTCCGCTATGCCTCGGTGCGAGCTTTGGCCGGCCATCTGGTAAAGCGCGGCGTGGCGGCACCAGTAGCCGCGACGCACAGTGATAGTGATAACGAATCGATTGCCACCGCCCCGTCACTCACGCCAACGAGGCCGGCGGCGAAGCCAAATCAACCGGTAGCTGTCAAACCGACTCAGAAAATTGAGGATGGCGACATTGCCATCGTCGGCATGGCATGCCGCATGCCGGGCGCCCGCAATATTGAGCAGTTCTGGCAGAACCTGCGGCGGGGGGTCGAATCGGTGCATGAAGTGCCCGCCAATCGCTGGGACTGGCGAACGACCTACGATCCGAGCGGAGCGACCGGATCGACTCGCAGCAAATGGGGCGGGTTCATCGACCGTATTGACGAATTCGAGCCGGGCTTCTTCCAGTTGTCACCGCACGAAGCGCGATTCATGGACCCGCAGCAGCGACTGTTCTTGGAGGTGGCTTGGGAGTGCTTTGAAAGGGCGGGGTATTGCCCTGACGAGTTAACGGATCGTCGCTGCGGCGTATTCGTGGGGGTGAACGCCAGCGAATACTCGGCGTTAATTCATCAGAGCGAAGAGGCCAGCGATCCGCACACGCAATCGGGCAACGCAGTGTCGATGGTGGCGACGCGCGTGTCGTATCTGCTCAACCTGAAGGGCCCCAGCCTGACGGTCGACACCGCCTGCTCCTCCTCGCTGGTGGCCGTCCACTTGGCCTGCCAGAGCCTACGAACTAGCGAAGCCGAAATGGCGATCGCCGGAGGCGCGAACCTGATTCTGAATCCCGCCGGAATGGTGATGGTGAGCCAATACGGCATGCTGGCCGCCGACGGAAAATGCAAGACATTTGACGATCGGGCCGACGGCTTTGTGCGCGGCGAAGGGGTTGCCAGCGTATTGCTCAAGCCGCTACACGCCGCACTGCGCGATGGCGATCAGGTGCTGGCCGTCATCAAGGCGACGGCGATCAACAACGACGGACACGCCAAGGCCGGACTCGCAGCGCCCAGCCCCCAGGCGCAAGAAGAAGTGATCGTGGCGGCGCAGCGCTTTGCCCAGATCGATCCGGCGACCATTGGTTATTTGGAGGCGCATGGCACGGGGACCGAACTGGGCGATCCGATCGAAGTGGATGGGTTGTCGCAGGCCTTTGTCCGTGATGGTCGCGGCTACGGATATTGCGCGATCGGCTCGGTGAAAACCAATGTCGGTCACTTGGAATCGGCCGCTGGCATCGCGGGACTGTTGAAGGCAACGCTTGCGCTGGGGCATCAAGAGCTGCCGCCGACCTTGCATGTGACGACTCCGAATCGGCACATCTCGTTTGAATCGAGCCCCTTCTATGTCAACGATCGGCTGCGCCCCTGGAAGTTGGCCACTACGGGAGACGATCGTCGCCGCGCGGGCGTCAGCGCCTTTGGCTTTGGCGGCACCAATGTGCATGTGGTGCTCGAAGAAGCGCCGCGGCCTAGAGAAACGACCGGCAACGACCGCAGGGCGGAAGAAGCAGCGCAGTTACTGGTGGTGTCTGCTCGAAGCGAGAAGAGTTTGGAATCGCTGCGACAAGCCTACCAAGACGAATTGACGTTGCGCACGGATTTGAATTTGCTCGATGTCTGTCGCACGGCGGCGCTGGGACGTCGGCATCACGAAGTGCGGCTGGCCATTGTGGTCGATCAACCAGGGCAAGCAATCGACAAGCTGGAACTTGCGTCGCTCTCTCGCGACCGCGAGAGATTGGAAAAGTTCCTGGTCTACCAAAGCCATAGCGAACAGCCTGCGGAACGGCGACTGGAAAAGCTCGTCGCCAAATTGCAGGAATTCTCGCCTGGTATCGTGGCGACGGCGCTGGCGCTCGCCATGGGCGAACGGGCGAGCGAGGTTCGCGCCGCGATTGGAAAGTCCGCGACAGCGCCACTCTCGTTGGCGGAGTTGCGGAGCGATGCAACGCGATGGGCAGAGCTGCTCCAGGCGCTAGCGCTATTCTATGTGAACGGCGTCGATGTTCATTGGAGCAAGTTTTACGAGAATTGCGGCCACGAGCGCGTTTCGTTACCGACCTACCCGTTTGATCGGCAACGCTATTGGGTGAAGACGACGATCGGCGCGGCCACTCCGTTGGTTGGCGAAACACCGGCGGCAGCGGTGGTCGCGGCGCCGGCACCGCGACCTGCAGCACCACAAATTGAGCTGCCGAACCAGCAGTGGATGTTCGCCACCACATGGCGTCCATTGAGCGGCGAAGACTCGCGAGCGCCGCGCGGCAATCTGCGGGTGGCGCTCTTTTGCGACGAGGCGAGATGGTCGAACGAAATGGCGGCGCGGATGCGATCGGCGGGCGCCGAGGTGCTGCGAATCGAGGCCGGCGATCGCCTGAGCTTCCAGGACGCTGACAAGCTGATCATGCGACCCGGCAAACGACGAGACTACGAGCAATTGGCGCGGCATCTGGCGGATCGTGGTTGGGACCACGCCGTGATCGTTCATACCTGGACCAGCGGCGCGACGGAAGCGAAAGAAGCGCTCGAGCGCGGCGTGCATAGCTTGCATCAGTTGACCCGCGCATTGACCGCGCAGCATGGCAAGTGGCATGGCGAACTGCGGGTGGTGGCATCGGGAGACAATGACACTGATCGAGCGGAGGCCGCTCCGGCGGCGACGGCGCTGGCCGCGCTGGTCAAGTCGATCGCGCTCGAGCAGCCGGGATGGAAGGCACAATACATCGAACTGGGCGCCGCGGAGCCCGATTCGCGGACCGTGACGGCGCTGGCCGAGGAGCTATTGAAAGCTCCGCAAGAGGAAGCGATCGAGTGGCGATCCGGGGTTTGGGGTCGCCAGGTCATTGAGCCACTCGATATCGCGAACTGCGCAACGCGCGCGCTGCCATTGCGCGAGGGAGGCACGTATCTCATTAGCGGCGGGCTGGGGGGCATTGGGCTGGCGCTTGCCGAGCGGCTGCTTTGCCACTGGCGAGCTAAGGTCGCGCTGGTCAGCCGCACGGCGCTACCACCACGCCAAGAGTGGAGCGCGCGTCTGGCGGACTCGACGACCGATGGAAGAAGTCGCCGCTTGATGCGGGCTGCGATGCGGCTGGAGCAATTGGGGGGAAGGTTTGTCACGCTGGCGGCGGATGTGGCTGATCGCGATGCGCTGCGAAAGGCGTGGCGACAGGCGGAGGAAGAACTAGGGCCGATTCACGGGATCTTCCATGCGGCAGGCGTAGCGGAGCATGGTGAGCTGCGAACCAAAAAACGCAAGCAGGTTGAGGCTGTGTTGCGTCCCAAGGCAAACGGCGCGCGCCATCTGTTTGAACTCGCAAGCCAAGGGAGCGTCGAGTTCATGACGCTGTTTTCCTCCGTTGCTGCGTCGATAGGAAGCCCTGGACAGGCGGACTACGCGGCGGCCAACGGATACCTCGATGGCTTTGCCGATTGGGCGACGGCTCGCGGCGTGCCGACGCAATCGATCGAGTGGGGGCTGTGGCAAGATGTTGGCATGGGTCTAGCGGCGCGCGACGCCGCAGTGGCCAGCGGACTGCTGCAAGGCATGGAGACTGGCGCGGCGCTCGCGGCGCTCGAGCAGGCGATAACGCTGAATATATCGCCATTGATCGTGGCGGCGCCGGGCCCGCAGTTTCCCACCAGTGCGGCTAGCGCTGGCGTTGTCGCAGCGCCGATCCAGGAAGCACCAGCCGGGCCGCTTTCGCCGCGCGGCCACGAAGCGATGGAGTCGATGCTCGTCGACCGGCTGGCGCGCGTGTTGGAAGTTGAGCCTGGCGAGATTGATCGCCACAAGAACTTCGCTGAACTGGGCCTCGATTCGATCTTGGTGGTACAATTGACGCGCGATCTGGAAGCGCAGCTTGGGCGCAGTTTGCCGTATACGATCATCCACGAGTATCCGAACATCACGGCACTCGCCAAACATCTATCGGCGCTACTGTCGAGCAGCGGCGTGTGATTCGCGCAAGCCGCGATCGGCCAGCAGTCGATCGGCGATCAATTGCGCCAGCGCGTCGGCGCCGCGCACGGTGAGATGGTAATCATCGTAGAAGCAGTCGAGCTGGGCGTGTAGTTCATCGGCCTCGACCAGTGGCACGCCGTATTCGATTGCGACGCGCCGCGTGGAGGCGTTGAATTGATCGATCGCCTCGCGCAAATGCGCGGCAGTCAACCAACGCCAAGGACCAGGGAACGGCAGAACACGACAGACAACCAGACGAGGCATGGCTTCGGGCGGCATGCTCGCTTGCCACAGCACCGGTTGAGTGACGAGCACCAATTGCGCTCCGCGTCGCCGTACGGCGCTCGCCAACTGCCGTAGCCGCAATTCGTATTCGGCCGCGGCGTAGCGGATATCTGGAATCAATTGATTGCGGGTGAAGGACAACTTGCCGCGCGCGTGCGCGTAGGCAACGCCAGTGGGATCGACATACATGCCGCGGCGCAGCGGGCCGTTCCAAACATCGCGCGCCAGCGTGGCGAGCGCCGATTGTTGCCAGCGCGGCGGGCGCTCGCCGCCGAGATCGAACTGGAACACGTAGCGCATCAGGTCGGAGGCACCAACCAGCGCCACGACCATGTCTTGCGAGCGGACTAGCGGCGACTCGCGCACGAAGCGCGCGTGCTGCGCAGCGGCATAGTCGCAGTGACCGGCGTTGAGAACACAAAAGCGCGCGGGACGCGATTGTTCGAGAATTGCCTGCAAACGCGCGGGCCAGGTGGCCGCATCGTCGAGAAAGAGACATTCGGTGGTGCTGCCGCCAAGGCAAAAGACGCGCGTCGATTGCTTCGCGCAACCGGATACTCCGGTCCCACGAAATCCATACGCATCGTACGACACCCGCGCGCGGGGAGAGGCGCCAGGATAGGCCACCGGATCGGGGGTCAGTTGAAACGACAGACCAGGGCGGCGGAGATGAAACGCCGCATGCCGATTACTGGCGCGCAGCCACCACTCGGCGGCCAAGGCCGCCGTAAGCAGCGCCGCGAATAGCAGCAGACCGCGCGGCGCGGCATGACGCCAATCGCAGTGGACGCGTCGGCGCGCCATCGCAATGAAAAGAACGACAGCGCACAGCGCCGCTAGAATTAGAGGGCTCGGCCGCCAGCCGGAGCGCAGCGCCCAGGCAGTGTCGGCAACCAACAACAGGAGCGGCACGGCGCAGCAGGCCATGGCAATGGCCTGCCAGAACGAGCGCGACCGAGCGTAACGTTCCGCCATGAGCAAAGTTTCAGACGTGTGTGGAGCGCGGCATGGCAGAGGCCACGCGGGCAACTGTTTTGGAGCGCGTACGAAACCAACCATACGCGACGCCGATCACGATGACCGCCAAGGCAAGCGGAAGCCAATACGCTGCAACGCGATCTGCTGAAGTGGGAGCGGCGGGCACTGCGGACGGATCGCGCGGCCGAGCGACGTGCAGATAGCCAATCATCATCTCCTGCCAGGTTTGATCGCCCCAACGCACGATCGCGGCCGGATCGGGATTCACTCGGTTATCGGCGGAGTTGTCGTAGTGGGCCACGCAGCAGATGCGGGTGCCGCGCGGCATGGGCTTGGACTTTTGCAATCGGTAATCGTATTGCCAATTGAAATCAAAATTGGGGATTTCCAACAGCACTTCGCGCTGGCCATTGGGGTACAGCGCATGAAAGCAAAACGATTTGCCACGCAGGTGCATGTGGGGATGCAAAGCGACCAGCTTGGCATCGCTGGCGAATTCGTACCACGACACAACCTCGGTATCTGGCGCGCCGGGCGGGATGATAAAATTGTTGTTCACGGCCAAGGCAATATCCAGCGCGTAGCGCACCTCTTCCTGCTTGGCGAACCATAGGGCCATGTAACTGCGATCTTTTTGAACGGCGCCGCTCGGCGAGTAGTGCATTTGAAAAACGAGCCGCGAACCAGCGGGCACGTGTCGCGCCACACCGGGTTCGTACACCAGGCCGCGCAAGCCGGGCGAGTAGGCCCACAGCAAGTAGTTGGTGAGGCTTTCTCGCGTGTAGCGGCCGATCATCTCGGGGAGCACAAGAAAGACGTTGATGTGATGCACGACCGAACGGCTGCCGGGACGACATTCCATCGCGCGCAGCCAATGATCTTCAGTGAAGCCGGGATCGACTTCAAAGTATTGATATTCGATTGATCCTTCGGCGGGGACGACAAAGGGTTTGTCGCTCATGTAGACGATTTGATCGGGATTGGGGATGGTCCAACCTTGCGGAAAGGCCTTCGGCGGCGGCGCTTCGGCAGGATCGCCCTCGGGCGCGCCCTGACGAACCCACTCGGCAATTAGTTCGCGTTCCGCGCTCGACAAGCGAATGTCGTTGACGAACTCGCCATGCTCGGGACTGGCGTGCCAGGGAGGCATCCGCCCCTCGGCCACCACCTCGGCGATCATCGCCTCCCAGCCTTGCACCTCTGGATAGCTGAGAAACGACATCGGCCCGATCTCGCCCGGCCGGTGGCACTCCTGGCAGTGCGCCTGAAAGATCGGCGCAATCTGCCGCGACCAGGTGACCGGATCGCCCGTGGGCGCGGGGGGCGTCTTGGAGATGCGACCAATCCAGCAGCCAGGGGCCGTGGTGCGCGCCGTGGGAGGATCGGCCCCTTGCAGCAACGCCGCAATGGCGGCGCGCAGGTCGCGCTGTTGCACACGTGCGCCGGCAATGCCGGGGCGGTACTGATCGTCGATGCGCCCCCGGTAGCGAATCGTCCCTGCCGCGTCCAACACATACGCCTCGGGCGTGCGTTCCGCCCCTAAGGCGTCGGCCACCACGTTGTTCAGGTCTTTCAGCAAGGGGAACGGGAAGTGGTGGCGCGCGGCGTATTGCGACACTTCTTGCGGCGTGTCCTGGCGATTCGAGTCGATTCCCACCAAACGCACCCCTTGCGACTCGAACTCGGTCGCCAATTCCGTCAGCCGCGGCGCGTACAAGTTGGCCAAGGGACATTCCACCCCTAGAAACAACAGCACCGTCAAACGCTCGCCAGACAACTCCGACAGCGCGCGCTCGCGGCCCTGCAGGTCGCGCAAGCGAAACTCCTCCACACGCTCTCCTGGCTCCATCCCGTGGCAATACAGCGGCGGAGACAAGAAAAATATCAGCAACAGGCTCCGCATCATGAGACGCTCGCGGACAAACGCGGTTTACGGCCACGCCACCAGACTAGCGCTAGCGCCAAGCCGACCAGCGCCAAGGCGGCGGCGATGGCCAACGTGTATTGCGGATACCACCAAAAGCTGGGATCGAACGAGCGCGGACCGACACCGACGCCACGGCGCAGGTCTTGATTGGCCGGCGCGATGGCGAACGAGCCAATCATCATTTCGTCCCAGCTTTGATCGCCCCAACGTATCGTCTTATTGGGATCGGGATTGAAGGGATTGTCGGCCGAGTTGTCGTAGTGGGCGACGCATTGCATTACGCTGCCGCGCGGCACGGTGCGCGGTTCGACAAATTGATAATTGGTTTGCCAGCCGAACTCGAAGCGCGGCACGTCGAGCAAGATCTCGCGGCGGCCGTCGGGCGAGATCAGATCGAAGCGAAACGATTTTCCGCGCACGTGCATGTGCGGACTGAGCGAATAGAGAATGGAATCCTCATCGAAGCGATACGAAGAATCGACGCGAAAGTTGGCGGAGCCTGGCGGAATGGAGAACGAATCGTTGCCGCAAAGGACGCAGTACATCTGCTTTTCGACTTCGTCGGGGCGCGCGAACATCAGGCCGATCGAGCTGCGATCTTCTTGCACTGTACCGTTGGGGGTGTAGTGCATTTCGAACAGAAAGGTGGACCCGGCCGGCACAAAGAAGGCACGGCCTTGGTACTTGGAATGGACCTGCACTTTGCCCGGCGCGTAGCCGCTGAGCAGATTAATGCGTTTGCCGAGTTGCAACCGAAAGGGGACGCCGGGCGGCTTGTAGTAGACCGTGACATGATGCACGACGGCCCGATTGCCGGGACGACACTCGGCGGCTTTGATCCACTTGTCCTCGGTGAAGCCAGGATCGGCCTCGAACCACTGATATTCGACGGCGCCTTCGGCGGGGACGACAAAGGGTTTGTCGCTCATGTAGACGATTTGATCGGGATTGGGGATGGTCCAACCTTGCGGAAACGCTTGGGGCGGAGGCGCTTCGGCAGGATCGCCCTCGGGCGCGCCCTGACGAACCCACTCGGCAATTAGTTCGCGCTCCGCGCTCGACAAGCGAATGTCGTTGACGAACTCGCCATGCTCGGGACTGGCGTGCCAGGGAGGCATCCGCCCCTCGGCCACCACCTCGGCGATCATCGCCTCCCAGCCTTGCACCTCTGGATAGCTGAGAAACGACATCGGCCCGATCTCGCCCGGCCGGTGGCACTCCTGGCAGTGCGCCTGAAAGATCGGCGCAATCTGCCGCGACCAGGTGACCGGATCGCCCGTGGGCGCGGGGGGCGTCTTGGAGATGCGACCAATCCAGCAGCCAGGGGCCGTGGTGCGCGCCGTGGGAGGATCGGCCCCTTGCAGCAACGCCGCAATGGCGGCGCGCAGGTCGCGCTGTTGCACACGTGCGCCGGCAATGCCGGGGCGGTACTGATCGTCGATGCGCCCCCGGTAGCGAATCGTCCCTGCCGCGTCCAACACATACGCCTCGGGCGTGCGTTCCGCCCCTAAGGCGTCGGCCACCACGTTGTTCAGGTCTTTCAGCAAGGGGAACGGGAAGTGGTGGCGCGCGGCGTATTGCGACACTTCTTGCGGCGTGTCCTGGCGATTCGAGTCGATTCCCACCAAACGCACCCCTTGCGACTCGAACTCGGTCGCCAATTCCGTCAGCCGCGGCGCGTACAAGTTGGCCAAGGGACATTCCACCCCTAGAAACAACAGCACCGTCAAACGCTCGCCAGACAACTCCGACAGCGCGCGCTCGCGGCCCTGCAGGTCGCGCAAGCGAAACTCCTCCACTCGCTCCCCCGGCTCCATCCCGTGGCAATACAGCGGCGGAGACAACAAGAGCCAGAGCAACCAGAGAGATTTGGAGTGTTTCGACACGCGTTACACAGTCGTGGCGGGGGTGGCGGCTGCCGGAGCCCCTATTTTATTAGCCCGCAACCTGCCCGTAAAACGAAGAATTGAACACATTTTCAATTGGATGAAATGGAAGTCGGCGTGGTGTTAGACTTAAAGTTCATGTCGATCGCCGCAGAAATTTTTTGGCGCCGCCTTTTAACGCTCGATCGCCGCGCGATTGCGCGCTGGCTGTTGGTGGGCATTGTGTCGCTGTGCGCCTCAAAAGTGTGCAGAGCAACGGAGCCGGAACAGTTTTTTGAGCAGCGCGTTCATCCGATCTTGGCCGGCACTTGCGCCAAGTGCCACTCCGGGGCAAGCCCCAAGGGCGGACTGGATGCGACAAGTCGCGAGGGGTTGCTACGCGGGGGGAAGCGCGGGCCAGCGATTGTGCCGGGAGACAGCGAGGCGAGCCGACTGATTCAGGCGGTGCGACATTCGCCAGCCGCCGAGTTGAAGATGCCCCCCAAAGAGGCGCTACCGAGCGCGGCTGTCGCCGATCTGAGCGCATGGATCGCGGAGGGGGCGCCTTGGCCAAAAGCACATGCGGCGACCGACGACGCTTTGCAACACTGGTCGCTATTGCCGCCGCAAGAATCGGCCACAGGGCGTGCGGAGGCGCCGTCGGCGACGGCTTGGATCGACGCCGCTATTGCCAAACGCGCCGGCGAGGCCGGTTTGACGCTGGCGCCGCCGGCCGATCGCGGCACACTGATCCGCCGGATGACGTACGACCTATTGGGGTTGCCGCCGACGCCGGAGGAGGTGCAGGCATTTGTGAATGACGACTCGGAACAGGCGGTGGAACGTGTCGTCGATCGGTTGCTGGCGAACCCTCGCTATGGAGAGCGCTGGGCCCGGCACTGGCTCGATCTGGTTCGCTACGCGGATACGGACGGCCACGAATTTGATACGGACAAGCCCAACGCGTTTCGCTATCGCGATTATGTGATCGACGCATTCAATCGAGATGTGCCTTACGGCCAGTTTGTGCGCGAGCAAATTGCGGGAGACTTGCTGCCGGCGGCGGAACAACGCGCCAGCGCCGATGGCGGCTTGTGCGTGTCGCCAATCGGGACGTGCTTTTGGCAATTGGGCGAGACGCAGAATAACCCGGTCGACATGGAGCGCGAGCAGGCCAACCAGGTTGAAAATCAGCTTGATGTGCTGGGCAAGGCGGTGCTGGGATTGACGATTGGCTGCGCGCGCTGCCACGACCATAAGACCGACCCGATCGCGACGGTCGACTATTACGCCTTGGCGGGGTTCTTGTACAGCAGCGAAAAGTCGTATCAATGCGTCGATAACGCGGCACGCGTGGCTGAGCAATCGCGTTGTCGCGAGGAGTTTGCGCGGATCGCGGGTGAGCAGGCAGCGCTCGCGCGCCGGGCCAATGAAGCGGCGATTGCCTCGCGGTTGAATGACGTGGCCGACTATTTGCTGGCCAGCCGCCGGGTGCTGCGGCGCGAGCCAGATCTGCGCCGCGCGGAAATTGAGTTCATTGCGGATCGCGATGGGCTAAACGCCGCTCGACTGGAACGCTGGACCAGGCACTTGGAGCGGGCGGCCGATCACGGCGACGAGCTGTTCTGGGCATGGAGCCGTTTGATTACTGCCGATGACCGTGACTGGCAGGGAGCCGTGGCCAGGTTGCTAGCCGAGATTCCACGCGACGACGACGATACAACACAACTGGCGGCTGATTTTGACGACGACACTCTCAACGGCTGGGAACGCGCCGGCGCGGCGTTTGTGGCGACTGTGCCCAGTGATAGCGCGGTCACCGGGATCGTAGGCGCGAGCGCGGCCGGCAGCCTGAACGGACCAGACGCGTTGACCGGCAGGCTGACCAGCAAGCGCTTCGCCGTGCCGAAGCCGTATTTGAGTTTTCGCATCGCAGGGGGAAAAGACGCCGAACGGCTGCGATTGAGCCTGTGCATCAACGGCCAGGCCTTGGGCGCGTTGTCGAAGACCGGCCGCGACAGCAAGCACTTGGAAACGGAATTTGTCGACGTGCATACCCTGGTCGGCAAAGAGGCGTATCTGGAGATTGTGGACGAGAGTCGCGAGGGGGGGATCGCGGTCGACGAGATTCGCTGGTCGGATCAGCCACCCAGCGCTGCGCCGACGATACCACAAGATGTTCAAGCGGCGATGACGGCATCTGGAAGCGCGAGAGAATTGGCGCGGAGCTACCAGGAGCTATTGAGCCGATCGGCCGCGGCCCGTGGTCGGACTGGAATCGTCGCCGAATGGTTGGCGCGCGACGACCAACCGCTGTGCCTGGCCGACGACGAGTTGGGGGACTTTCTGGCTGAGCCGGAACGCCAACGGTGGCAAGAACTGACGCAAGCGCGAGCGCGCCTGGAACAGGCATGTCCCGAGAGCGCGATTGCACTAGTCACGCGCGAAGGAATACCGCAAGACGCTTGGCAGCATCTGCGAGGGGAGCATACCAGCCGCGGACCGCGGATCGCGCGGGGGGTGTTGCCGGCGGTGGCGCCAAGCGTAGACAGCATCGACCGCACGCGGAGCGGCCGGTTGGAGTTGGCGCAGTGGCTGACTTCGCCAGAGAACCCGCTGACGACGCGGGTGATTGTGAATCGGGTGTGGCAGCATCATTTTGGCGCGGGGCTCGTGCCGACCAGCGACAATTTTGGCGTCTCCGGGCAACCGCCAAGTCACCCGCAATTGCTCGACGATCTGGCGCTATGGCTGATGCGCCACGGTTGGTCGCTCAAGCAACTGCACCGATCGATCCTGCTTTCGGCGACGTACCAGCAGGCGGCCACGCCCAGCCGGCACGCCATGGAAACCGACGCCGAGAATCGGCTGCTGTCGCATTGGTCGCCGCAACGACTCGATGCCGAGTGCATTCGCGACGCGCTGTTGGCCGTGGCCGGCAACCTGAATCCGGCGATGGGAGGGCCGAGCGTGCCGTGGCACGTGCCGGCAGGGATCGAAGGGCGCGACGTGCCGACGTTGTCGGGGCCGCTAGATGGCGACCGCCGGCGGAGCATCTACTTGGAGGTGCGGCGCAACCACCTGACGGGGCTGTTGGCGGATTTCGGCTTTCCGCGTCCGACCGGCACGGTCGGCGTGCGATCTTCGTCCAGCATGCCGAGTCAAGCGCTGGCACTACTCAATCATCGCTTCGTGGCCGATCAAGCCAAACAGTGGGCGAAGCGAATTTTGGAGAGCGCCGAAACGGGCGACGAGCGCGTGGCGCGAATGTATTGGGAGGCGTTCGCCCGGCCGCCGGTGGAGGCGGAGCAGCATGCGGCGCTAACGTTCGTTGAGCGCCAGCGAGCGGAGTACACCAAGTTGAACCGCCAAGCGCGCGAGGCGGACCTATTGGCCTGGGCCGACTTGGCGCAAGCGCTCATAAACACTGGCGAATTCATCGTGATTCGCTAGTGATCGTCGGGCAAATCGGCTGATGGCATCGATCTGGGCGGGATACTAGAATCGAACTTACGCCCGTCGCAGGCCGCGATACGTCGCGCGAGCGGCGTCATTCTCCGCGAACGTCCCTATTCGCACGTCGCTCCATGAATTTGCTCACCGACGCCACCCGCCTGAATCGCCGCCAAGCGCTATTGCGCTGGGCCAACGGATTTGGCGGTTTGGCGCTTTGCGGCTTGGCGTCGTGCAGTCGCAGCCACGCGCCGACAGCGGCGACCGCAGCATCCCGCGGGAAAGCGAAGAACGTCATTTTTTTGTACATGGACGGCGGCCCATCGCAGATCGACACTTTTGATCCTAAGCCGCGACTGGCGCGCGAGCATGGACAGGCGATTCAGCTACGCACGCCGGCGACGCAATTTCAGATTGGGCGGCGCGTATTGAAGTCGCCGTTTCGCTTTGCGCGATATGGCGCTTCGGGGGCCGAGGTGAGCGAGTTGTTTCCGGCGGTGGCGACCTGCGTCGATGAGATCGCATTCGTGCGGTCGATGGTGTCGGATCACTCGGAGCACACCGCAGCGAACTATTTTTTGCACACCGGTTTTGGCGTGCAGGGGCGGCCGAGCATGGGCGCCTGGGTCGCGTATGGACTGGGAGACGCCAGCGAGAATCTGCCGGGCTTCGTGGTGCTGGACGGAGGAGAGATGCCGCTGGGAGGCGTCGATTGCTTCAGCAACGGGTTTCTACCGGCCAAGCACCAAGCGACGATCTTGCGGCACGGATCGAACCCGATGGACAACCTGTTTCGATTGGAACCGAACGCGCGGTTGCAACGGACCAAGCTGGAACTGATTGGGCAATTGAACCAACAATCACAAGCGGCTTACGCCGGATCCAGCGCATTCGAAGCGACCGTGGACAAGTACGAATTGGCGTTTCGGATGCAGGCCGCCGTGCCGGATTTGCTCGACGTCAGCAGTGAGTCGGCGGCGACGCGGCGGCTGTATGGATTGGACGACAAGGCCACGGCAACCTACGGTCGCCAATGCCTTTTGGCGCGAAGGTTGGTCGAACGGGGCGTGCGCTTTGTGCAGGCGCTGTCGCCCAAGGTGGCGGATTACAATCGCTGGGATCAACATTCGTTTTTGGCCGACCATCATCGCGGCAACGCGCTGGCGGTCGATCGGCCGATTGCCGGTTTGCTCAAGGACCTGCGGAGCCGTGGACTGCTGGACGAGACGTTGGTGCTGTGGGGAGGCGAGTTTGGCCGCACGCCGATGGCCGAGGCGCAACCGCTGGGCAAGGATGGGCGCGACCATAACCCCTTTGGCTTCACCATGTGGATGGCGGGCGGCGGCGTGAAGGCGGGAACCACCTACGGCGCCACCGACGAATATGGTTATTTCGCCGTGGACAACCCGGTGCAGATCCACGATTTGCACGCCACAATCTTGGCGCTGTTGGGCATCGATCACCTGAGCTTGACCTACCCATTCAACGGTCGCGATTTTCGGTTGACGGACGTGTATGGCACAGTGATCGACGAGCTGATTGCCTGAGCCGTGGCGAGCAGCGCTCGCCGAGGCACGATCAAGACAACAAGGAAAAGGAAGATGATTCGATTGTTCTTGGTGTGGTGCGTCTGCGCTGCAACCGTGGTGGCGGCGCGCGGCGCGGAGGAGAACGCAGCGAGCGACGCCACACCGGCGGCCTCGTTTGAAGCCGAACAAGCCAAGTGGACCGAAGCCGTCGACAAGCTGCGCGAGATCGACGCGATGTATCGGCACAGCAACGAGCAGCAACGAGTGAAACTGCGCGCCGACTATTCGGCGTCGCTGGATCAGGCGAACGCGCTGTTGAAGGAGATGTTGCCGTCGATCATCGCCGCCTACAACGCGAACCCCCAAGAAAGCAAGGCAACTGACTTTCTGCGATCGATTGCGCGACTGAGCTTCGACGGCGACCGTTTCGAGCAGGCGCTGGAGCTGGCGCGTTTGTTGGCGCGCGACCATCGCGACGACGCCGTGGCGCTCTCCGTGGCGGGTCACGCGGCGTGGGAACTGGAACTGCTCGACGAGGCGCGCCAGCACTGGGAACGCGCGATCGATTTGGGGAGCCTCGATGCGCAGGGTCAACGGCTTTATGAATCGTTGTCGGAGCGGCGCGCTGTGCTCGACGCAGAACAGGCATTGCAACAAAAAGACGCCACTGCCGACAATCTACCGCAAGTGCTGCTCCACACTACGCGGGGCGACATCGTATTGGAATTATACGAAGACGACGTGCCGAACACTGTCGCCAACTTCATTTCGCTGGTGGAGGACGGATTTTACGACGAGCTGGAGTTCTATCGAGTGGCGGCCGGACTGGGCGCCTTTGGCGGATCGCCCTCGAACGACGGCGTGGGCGGGCCAGGTCATGAGATCTTGATGGAGAAGGGCCTGCGCGGCGATCGCCCGCACGTGCATGGCGCGATCAGCATGACGCCAATAACGGCGACGACCAACGGATCGCAATTCTTTCTCACCCTGCGGCCCAGCGCCGCGCAGCGACTGGACGGCAAGCAAACCGTGTTTGGGCGCGTGGTCGAAGGGATCGACGTGCTGGAACGGTTCCATCGCGTGGACGCTAAATCGAAGAAGACGATCTTCGAGCCCGAGCGGATCATCACGGCCACCGTCCAGCGGAAGCGCGATCACGATTACGCGGCGGTGACCACGGCTGAGTTGGCGCAGCAAAAGTATCTCGCGGGCATGAAGCTGTTCGGCGAGACCAAGTTCAAGGAGGCGGAGGCGGTGTTTCGCGAAGGGCTGAAGCTCGACCCGAAGCATCCCAATTTGAAGTTCGTCGTCGCGGCGTCGCTGTTGAACCAGTTCAACAACAAGGACGGGGAAGTCGTGTTGCGCGAGATTCTGGCGGAGAACCCGAAACACTTGCTGGCGCTGCACTTTTTGGGCTACGTGCTGATGAACGACAATCGCAAGGAAGAGGCGATTCAGCGCTTGGAAGAAGCGCTGAAGGTCAGCCCCAACCACAGGCCCACCATGGAGCTGTTGCGCCAAGCGCGCATGAAATAGATTTGACCGCTACGCGGTGAGCTCCAATTCGGGCTCCTGCAACTTCGCGTCGAGCGCGGCCTGCGTGCTGAGGAATTCGTCGAAGCGATTGCGAAACGCGTCGACCACCGCCGGATCGAAGTGCTTGCCACCTTGCTCTTCGATCATGACGCGGGCGATCTCGGGGTCGTAGGCGGCCTTGTACACGCGCACGCTGGTGAGCGCGTCGAAGACATCGGCCAAGGCGGTGATGCGCGCGGCCAGCGGAATGTCTTCGGCCAAGAGGCCATGCGGGTAGCCCGTGCCGTCCCAACGTTCGTGGTGGTAGCGGGCGATGTCGGCGGCCATCTGCAAAAAACCACCGCAGCCGCTGTGGGCGGCGGCGCGTTCGAGCGCGCCGGCGCCAATCAGGGTGTGCTTTTTGAGGATGGCGAACTCGCGCTCGCTCAAGCGGCCGGGCTTGAGCAAGATAGCGTCGGGAATGCCGACCTTGCCGATGTCGTGCAGCGGACTGGAGCGAAAGATGTCGTCGACAAACTGCTCGTCGATCAGATCGGTGTAGGGGCCGCGGACGTGGAGCTCGTCGGCGAGGATGCGGCAGTAGGAGCGAATGCGCTCGAGATGTTGGCCGGTTTCGGGATCACGCGATTCAGCCAACTGGGCCAGCGCGAAAACGGCCACGTCGCGGGTGTCGACCACGTCGCGCGCCTGCGCGGCCACGGTTTGCTCCAGATTGTCGACGCGCTCGCGCGCTTGCTGGGCCAGTTCCCACTTGCGGGTGAGCGCAATGGCGAGCTGCATCACCTCGACGTTGTCGAACGGCTTTTTGAGGATCAAGAGGCGATCGGTGTAGCCAAGACGTTCGAGCATTTGCTCGAAGGAGTAGTCGGAATGCGCGGTGCAGATAACGATCTGCAAGTTCGGATCGACAGTCCAAAGGCGCTGCGCCGTTTCGATGCCGTCCCAACCGGGAGGCATGCGCACATCGACAAAGGCGACGGCGAATGGTTCGCCGCGCTGCACGGCCTGACGGGCGCATTCGAGGCCGTCTTTACCTTGCAGCGCCGAGGACAGCTCGAACACGGGGCGCGCGACAGAAGAGCGGGCCGGTCGTCCGAACAACGCGGCCGCGGCGCGCGAGAGTTCGGCCGCGACGCGCTCGGGCTTGCCGAGCACTTTGCGAAAATCTTCGTGGATCGACTCATTGTCGTCGACCACGAGCACCCGGCGGTTTTGAACGCCGCTCATACGAGCACCTCGATGGGCTTGAGAGGCAGATCGAGCTTGAAGCTGGCGCCGCAGCCGACGCCGTCGCTGGTGGCCGTCAGGCGGCCGCCCATTTCCTTGGCGGCGTTGGCGCAACTATGCAGGCCAAAGCCATGCCCCATTTGTTTGGTGGTGAAACCGTGCGCGAAAATGCGCGTCATGTTCTCGGCGGGGATGCCGGCCCCGTTGTCGCGGACTTCGATGCGCACCGCTTCATCGGCCGTGCGCTGTATGCTCAGGACGAGCCGCGCATCGAGCCGACCCGACTCGCTGAGCGCGTCGCGGGCGTTTTGCACCAGGTTGACCAGCACTTGCAGCAGCTTTTGCTTTTGCGCGAGCATCTGCGGCAAGGGCGCGTATTGACGGACGATTTCGATGGAGTGCTTTTCGAGGCCCGACGCGTTGAGCCGGACGGCGTCTTCCAGCAGATCGGCCAAGCGCACCGGCTCGACCACGCCCGACACGCCGGCATACGACTGCTGCATGGCCACAATGTCCTTGATGTGGTCGACGTTCTTGCCGAGCACATTGATCTCGCGGACCAGGGCCGCCTGCTCGACCAGAAGTTGTTGACCTAATAGGTGGAGAAAGTGCGGCACCTGCTGGCCGCGCTCGTCGCTGGAGATGAAGTCTCCCAATTGATCGCGATGTTCGTCGAGCAGCCGCGCGACGCGCTCGACCTCTGGGGCGCTGGAGTCGCGCAGTTGTTCGGCGGCGACCGCGCAGGAGACGTTCACGCTGTTGAGCACGTTGCCGACGTTGTGCAAGACGTCGGTGGCAATCTCGGCCATGCCGGCGCGATGGGCGGCGTCGACCAGTTTTTGATGGAGGATGGCCAGTTCTTGCTCGGCGCGTTGCCGTTCGGCGACCTCGCGGCTGAGCTTGAGATTGGTTTGCAGCAACTGCGAGGTGCGCTGCTGCACGCGCGACTCTAGCTGGTCGTGCGCCGCTTGCAGTTCGCGCTCGCCTTGGGCGACCCGTTCGAGCATGGCGTTGAACTCGTCGTACAGCGTGCCGAGCTCGTCGCCAGCCGCCTTTTGCACGCGGAGTGAATAATCGCGCTGCGCGGAGATGCGCTGCGCCGCCGCGGTCAGTCGCACGATCGGCGCGGTGACCAACCCTTGCAAGCGGCTGGAGACAATCACCGACAGGCTGAGCGCGGCGACAGAGACCAGCGACACAATCCGCACATAGTGCAGCAACTCTTGACCGGGATGCCACATGGCGGCGCGCAAATAGACAGCGCCGACGGGCCCGTTTTGATCCGCCACATGACGAAAGACTCCGAAATAGCCGTCGTCCGTATGGA
>JAIBBY010000069.1 GCA_019694455.1 Pirellulales bacterium | reverse complement strand
CGGCGCCTGCAACAGTCGATTGAAGAGCATGTGACCCAGGTAGCCGGCGACCATCACCCCGACGATCACCATCAATAGCCGTTCGCGCTTTTTCATGGCGCCCCCTCCTCAACCGCCAGCGGTTTGGCGCCGCGCTCGCGCTGCGCCACGCGCGATGGGCCGGCCTGAGCGGCCGGTCGTTTGCCCTTGGCCGGCTTCGACTCAGGCGTCTTGGCGGGCTCCTTGGCCTGCGGCTTAGGATCGCCCGCCGGCGCTCCTGTCTGAATCCCGCTCAAATGGCTCTCGTAGCTGCTCTTGTCGCGGGCTCCGACTAGCAGCGACGAGTCGAACTTCCAGGTATGGGCCGTGCCTTGCACGCTTTCTTGCACCCGCTTGGTGCGGACCTCGTGAAACTCGTCGCGCAGATTGCCCTCCATCTCGCCGACGATCGACGGATCGCGGACTAGTCCTTCCAACTCGATGGCGCCGCCCCCTCCGGTCTTGCTACCCAGCGACATGCGCAACAGCACCGCGTCGCGCGGTTTGGGAAACCGCAGCGAAAGATCGCGCAGTTCGTCGAGCCAAACAATATCGCCGGCCAGCCATTCGTCGATGACGGCCACGGCCGCTTCTTTCTCGGCGGCCCGCTTGACGTTCTTGTCGAGATCGCGCGATTGCTTTTCCAGGCTGCTGATTTGTTTGCCGACTTCGGAGAATTGTCCCCAGGCGAAGTAACCTCCGGTAGCCGCGATCAACAGCCCGGCCGCCGCGGCCACCATCGCCAACTTCTTGCGACTCACCGGCTCCGGCGGCTTGTGTGGATGCAGGAAGTCGATCGCGTGCGCGCTGGCGGCCTCGTCGACCAGCATGCCCAACAGCGCCGTGAAGCGGCCCGGATTGGCGGGCAGGTCGCGCTCCAGCGCGCCAGCCAGTTTGAGCCCATCGAACGGCTGAAACACCTCGGCCGCCAGCGACAGCTCGTCTTGAATCAAGGTCACCAGCTCGCGATGCTCGCGCGGCTCGCCGCTGATGTAAACCGCGGTCACCGGTCCGCCACCCGGCTGGTTTTGCACCGCGAAGATCGTCCGCCGAATCTCCGACAAGAGCGGCGTCTCGGGCGATTCGCCTTCGGCCGGTTTCGGCAACCGCACCGTGCGGCAAAGCAGCGCCTGGCCGTCGACCAGCACCGTCAGGTCGGTGTCTTCCCCCAGGGTGTTGACCAACAGCGAAACCTGCTCGCGCGGTCGCATTTGCCGAGAAAGGTGCCCGCCAGCGGCGTGCGGCCGCACCAAGAGCCGTGTTGGCTTAATGCCCGCGGCCGCGCAAACGGCCTGCATTTGTTCAAACTGTTCACGCCCCAGCGATGCGGCCAGCACGGTGCGCGGCTCGCCCGGCGCGCCGGCCAGCGGCAGATAGTCGAGCAAGGCCCCCTCGGTGTAGCTGGCTAGTTCGCTGCGAGCCTGATAGCGCACGGCGTCGGGTAGTTCGTCGTCGGACAGGGGGGGCAAGCTCAAATGCGCCAGCTCGATGTTCGAGCGGCTTACGCCCAACAGCGCCTGCCCTTGATAGGCCCGCGCCTCTTTCAGGCCGTCGCGAATCGCCTCGCCCAGCGCGGCCGCGCTCAAGCGTTCGCCATCTTCCGGCTGCGGCAAGGGGATGGAACCTGCTTGCTCGACGACCAGCTTGGCGCGCGCGGTCGTCGCCACCACATAACGGGCTTCTTGAAGGTCCCATTCAATGGCCAGCAATCGCGGCATTGTGGTTCTCCTGCTCCTGGGGGGGTGTGGCCTCGCGCCTGCATGCAGCGGGGCAGCCGTCGCGGATTCCATTCCGACTGGGTTGGCGCTGACTGGCCGGTGCGTGCCAGTCGATCGCCGTTATGGGGTGGGAGTGTTGGGGCGTGAATTCGTGGCGAGATTGTTCCCTAGCAGTTCGTAGTCGTATCCTCGACCGAGCCGCTCCAGGTCTATCCAGGATACCAGCCGCGCGCGCCCCTCGGTAGCATCGAGCACAAACTCGGCCCGACAAATTGGCCCATCTGCAAGATAGCCAATGGTTTGCGCTCGAAATACATCTCCGCCAGCGGTCAAAAACTTGGCTAATTGCTTCATTTGTTCCAGATCAACGAGCCCCTCGGTAAGCAGCCAAGTCACATGCCGACGTTCTTCGCTGATCGCCTCTGGCTCGCGACCGCGCTTGGAGATGATGTCTTCCACCAAGCCGGCGCCAATGCCGGGCACGCACATCAGCACCTCGCGCGGCGCCTCGTTCACGTTGATCCGCCCCACGACCCGACCGCCGGCAGTCGTGGTCAGGTCGGATAGCCGCGGCAAATACTCTTGCATGGCGGCGCGCTCATTGGCGAACGGAGAGGGGAGCACTAGCGGCGGCAAGTTGGGATGCGCCACCTGCACCCGAGCGGCAATCAGATCGAGCACCGACTCGATCCGAAACTTGGCCGGCAACTCAAGATCGGGGGGAAGCGGTTGACCATCACTGTTGGCCGCAGAGCCGGCATAGGGGCCAAACTGCCGATAGGCCACGATGAATGTCGCCGCTTCCTGATCGAGCGCGCGCAGCAGGTCGTCGTATAACTTCTTGAGATCGTCGCTATTGAGATCGATCTTCGCTTGCCCCGCCGCCGCGCCCCCCTCGGCGCTGGCCAGCGTGAGATACGCCGCCCAGCCAAAGGGGCCGGAGGACTTTTGTTGGTCGCGCGCGGGGTCGGCCAGGTCGAGCTCATGCGCATCGACATAGCCGTTGCGGTTGCGGTCTTCGCCGTAGAGCAGCGCCCGCGTCACGCCGCGCACCCACAATAGTTCGTCCAATGTGGCTGGCACGCGGTTAGGCGGGCTGTATGCCGGCTCTAGCTTGTCGTAGTGCTCACTCTCCGCCCCAAACTCGCGCGGCGCGTCGTCCGCGTCGATCCAATCCAAGATTGCGTCGGCCAGGTCTTCGGTCATGGCGGGCAAGTTCAACAGCGCGGCGCGGGCCGCGCCAGGCTGCGCGGCCTCCCAGTCGAGCAGCGTCGCTAAATTCAGGCGCGACGATTCCGTCGCCAAGCCAAAACGCAGCTTCGGCGGCGTCTCTTCCACGCGCGGCGGCGCGATCAATGTCACCCGCCCGACGCGCTCTCCGGCCTCTCCCCCCATCACCAACACGCCTTGAAAGCGCTCCGGATTTTGCAGATGGCCGCCAAACTCCTGCCGCTCCTTGGCCGGCAACGAAAGGTAGGCGCTGGCCAACTCGACCCCCGACTGCGCCAATGCCCGCGCTTGGACACTTTCGCCCTGCAAGCGCGCGGCCTTGTGCTCGGCGAGCATCAACTCGCTAAAGGCGTAGCCGCCAAAACTGAGCATCGCAATGACAATGAGCACCACCACCAGCACAAACCCGCCGCGCGGCTGACGGGCAGGCGAGACTTTATCGTTCATAGCCCCCCCTCTCGATAGTTGCGCGACGGCAGTTTGGGAGGCGGCGTCACCGGAGGCAAGGGGTGCGCGGGCGGGGTGGCCGGCTGCACTGCCGGTGTTGGCGCGGCGGGATTCGGCAACGCAGTGGAGGCAGGCGGCGCTTTGGCGGGTGTGGTCGGCAACAGCACGACGAGTCGAAAGTCTGGGCGAATCTCTTCTGTCGGCTCCTCGGTAATTGGCAGCGCGGATTCAACGGCCGAAGTCTCTTTTCGCAACAAGAGCGAAATCTCCACAGCAGCGGGGAGCCCACCGCGCTCGGCGCTGTTCCAGGCGTCGTGCCACGCGCCATCGGCCAGATAGCGAAATCGCAGGCCTTGCACCTCGGTCGCCATAATCAGCGCCGGATCGGTTCGCTGCTCCTCCGCCGGCATCTCAGCGCGGTCGAACCAGATTTGCCATTGGTCTTCATCGGTGGCGCCTTCGGCGGCCAGCGCGGCGTTGGGACTGTTCTCCAAACTGGGTGGCCGCAGCCAAGCCCCATCGTGCTGCAGTAGTGCATCGCCTTGCGGCATCTCGGCCATGGTCGTCGCCGGCTGCTCGCCGGCGCCCTGCGCCAGCCAGTAAAAAACGGTCGTCAAGTCGTCTGGCAGACGCACCTGCGTCTCCGAGACGCCATCACTTACATCCAACAGGTCGGGCGCATCGCTGGGCTGACTGACGCGCAGGCGAAGCTGCCGCGATGTGCCCACCAAACTGGCCAGATCTTGCGGCGCCCCATGCGCGACACTTGAGCTACCAGCCATCGTCGGCGCGCCAGCCGTGGCCGAGCCTCCCGCAGGCGTGCCCAGCGGCGTCGACATGGGCGCAGGTTGCTGTGACGCCCGAGTGGATGCCGGCGCGCTGCTCGCAGTTGTTATTGGCGCTGTTGCCGTTGGCGCCGGCGCCACCCCCGTGGGACTTGTCCCGTTCGGCAATGGAGTCGCGCCGCCGGGTGTCGCTGTCAGCGGATGCAATGGATCGGCCGCTGGCGCTGCGCCGCCGCTGGTCGCCGGCGTCGGCACGTCGGGCACGGTGCGCCGCAGGTCAGTGGCGATCTTTTGCAACAGCGCTCGCACCAGTTGCGTCTGTTCGACTTCCATCCGCCCGGTGTCGAACGCCTTGAGGTGCAGACTCATCGCCGTCCACAGCCCGGCCAATAGCGCCGTCGACAATAACATGGCCAACATCACTTCGAGCAGCGTGAAACCGCGGCGCGCGATCATGGCAGCCCTCCCATTGGAGGTGGCGCAGGCGGCGAGGACGGAGGCGACGCCAGCGGATCGAGGCCGCGCATCTGCGAATCGGTTTCCGAGGGGTCGCCCGTCGCATTGGCTGGTCGCCCTTGGAACTGCCATCGCGTCAGTCGATACTCGACCGGACGGCGCTCGGGGGGCAAGTCTTGCCGTACCGTCACCACGATCGAGGTCAGCCCGGGTTGTCCCAGCGGCAGCGCGGCGACCGAGTAGAGCCAGCCCGGCGAGTCGATCAGCGGCGTTTCGGCGACTTCGGCGATCGGTTCGACGCCGGCAACAATCTCGGCCATCTTCGATTCGCAGAGCAGTTGCGCCGTCGCTTCGTCACGCGCGGCGCGCGCGCTGCGATTGCCCAGGCGGACCAACTCACCCAACACGACGATGGCGCCCATCAAGATGGCGCTGGCCAGCAGCACCTCGATGAGCGAAAACCCTCGCCGCCGCGTGTTCATGGCGCCGGCTCCGCCGCGGCTTCGTCTGGCGCCGGTTGCGTTGGCGCCAGCGGATCGTCTTCCACCAATTCCAACGGGCCAAGCACGGCGCCGCCGGTCAGTCCACGCAGGCGAACCGCGATCCGCATGCCGCGTTCATTCTGCAGCGATAGTTCGGCGTTCTGCGTCGTGCCATCGGGTTGAAACACAATCGGCGGCGCCCAGGCCTGACCAATCGCCGTCGGGTCTAGTTCCTCTTCCACGCTGGGAGGCGCGAGCGGCTGCGCGGTGGGCGCGGCGATCTGCTCCACTGGCAATTCGGCGAACTTCACTCCTTCGGGCAGTTCGAACTCGTTCCAGCGCTGCGGCTCAGCCGCTTCGGGCGCCAATTCCGTCGGCGCAGATTCACTGCCGTCGGCGGTCAAGCGCGGCCCATTGTCGTCGGCCCCTTGCGAGCCATCGGCCGGCGCGAGCAACACACGATCCACCCCCACCCGATACGTGCTGCCAGTGGGCACAAATTGAAACCGCTGTGCCTCCCCCGCCTCGATGGCGGCCAGCCGCGCGCGGGCTAGCTCCACGCGCACCTGCTTCGCTGCTGCGTGCAAGCGCTGATTGGCGAGCGGCCCGCGCAGCGCGGGCCAGCTCAATCCGCCAATCGCCACAATCAACCCCAGCACCAGCATTAGCTCGAGCAGCGTGAATCCTTGCCGGGCGCGCGGCATCGCCATGATGCGCGCCGCGTGAGCACGGCGCGCCAGCCACTGGCGCGGCGAACGAGCAGGCTTTGCGCTGGCGATCACGTTGCCGACTCGCCACCCTCTTCCGCCTCTTCCTTCCAGTTGCCAATATCGTCTTCCGTGCCGTCTTCGCCATCCGGTCCAAACGACCAGATATCGGGAAACTCCTTGTTGTGCGTCGGCGGGAAGGCGTATTGATAGTCGTGCTGCCACGGATCCTTGGGGATTTCCGAATCGAGGTACGGACCTTTCCACTGCTTGGGATTCTCCAAGTCGCCGGGCGCCTCGGTGAGACTGATGATCCCTTGTTCCGTGGTGGGATAGCTCTGCATGTCGAGCACGTACATTTCCAGCGGGCTCTTGAAGAGGCCAATTTGCGACTTGGCCGCATTGATGTTGGCCTTCTTCTGCGTGCCCATGAATCGCGGGGCCACCAGACCCAACAAGATGACGAGAATCGCCATCACCAATAGCAGCTCCATCAACGTGAAGCCGCGTCGCTGCGACGGTCGGTTTTTCATTGGTCGTTCTCCTAACAAAAAATGCGAGTTGACTGTGAACAAAACGCTCTATCCCATCGCCGCGCTCATCTGCATCACCGGCAGCAAGAGCGCGACCACCACAAACAAAATCACCACCGCCATCACCAACAGCATGGCGGGCTCCAGCAAGCGCACCATCAGGTCGAGTTGTCGCTCGGTCCGACGATCCAGGCCGTCGGCGATGCCGACCAGCACGTTTTCCAAGTTATTCGATTCTTCCGCCACGCTGATCATCTCAACCACCGTTTGCGGAAACAGCCCGCTGGCGGCCAGCGGCTTGGCCAGCGACTGGCCCGACGAGATGTTCGACCCGGCCTGTTGAATGGCGGCCGACAGCACGCGGTTGCCGGTCGAGTCGCTGCTGATCTCCAGCGACCGCAAGATCGGCACACCGTTTTGGAGCAGCGTTCCCAGCACGCGGCAAAAGCGCGACACCGCCAAGTTGAGAATGATCTTGCCCGCCACCGGCGCTTTGATGCGCAAGCCGTCCCAAAAGACGCGACCGCGATCGGTGTGCAACTGCTTGCGGGCCCAGAGGCCCAGGCCCACCAGCGCCGCCACGATAAACAAGCCGTACGCTCGCAACAGGTCGCTCAGCGACAGCAGCAGCGTGGTCGCCAACGGCAATTCTCCCTGTTGCTTGAGCCGATCGAACATCTCGGCGAATTTGGGCACGAAGAACACAATCAGCACGGTGGTCGCCGTGAAGCCGGCGATCGCCAGCAGCGTGGGATAGGTGGCTGCGCCAATCACGCGCCCCTTGAGATCCTCTTGCTGCTCGATAAAGCCCGCCGTGCGCTTGAGCACATCCTCCAAGAAGCCGCCCTCGCCGCCGGCGCGCACCATGCTCACCGTCAGTTCGGTGAACACCAGCGGATGACGGGCCAAGGCCGCGTCGAGCGTGGCGCCTTCCGCCACCTGCGCGCGCACGTCGGACAACACCTCTTTGAGCACCGGATTCGACGCCTGCTTAGACAACACGTCGAGCGAGCGCAGCATCGGCACGCCGCTGGCGAGCAAGTCGCCCATTTGCGCCAGCGTCATCGCCAGCATCTGCGGCTTGACCCGCTTTGCCTTGCCGCCGGTCCACGCGCGGGCCGGCTTGCCCGCTGTCACCTTCACCGGAAACAGCGCGCGCTCTCCCAGATGCGCCAGCACCTCGCGCTCGCTTTGCGCGGTCAAGGCGCCAGTGATCTCCTGGCCGGAGGCGTTGCGGGCGATGTAAGCAAACTCTGGCATGCGGAAGCGGCGCCACAGGGGCGCGTTGGAAAAAGCGAAACAGGTCAATCGGCCTTGGCCACGCGCATCGTCTCGTCGACGCTGGTGCGCCCCTCGAGCACTTTGCGCCAGCCGTTTTGGCGTAACGTCTTCATACCGCCGCGCACGGCGGCGGCCTTGAGTTTTTGCGAACTGATCCGCTCGTTGGCCAAAGAGCGAATTTCGTCGTTGGTCACCAGCAATTCATACAGGCCCACGCGGCCGGCATAGCCCGTGCCGCGACACTCTTTGCAGCCCACCGGGGCGAAGATCGGCTCGCCGCGCTGGTGGTATTCGTCCCAAGGAAAATCGGCGGGCAGACTATCGGCGTCGATCGTCTGCGGCTGTTTGCAGTGCTTGCAGAGCGTGCGCACCAGGCGCTGCGCCATCACCCCTTCCACGGTGCTGGCGACCAGAAACGGCTCGACTCCCATATCGGACAGTCGCATGTAGGCGCCGGCCGCGTCGTTGGTGTGCAGCGTGCTGAACACCAAATGCCCCGTGAGCGACGCCTGCACGGCGTTCTCGGCCGTTTCCAAATCGCGGATTTCGCCCACCAGCACCACGTCGGGATCGTGCCGCAAAATGCCGCGCAGCGACGCGGCGAACGTCAGACCGATTTTGGTATGCACCTGAATCTGATTGATGCCCGGCAGTTGATACTCAACCGGGTCCTCGGTGGTGATGATCTTGGTGCCTTCGCTTTTGATCTCATTGAGGGCGCTATAGAGGGTGGTCGTCTTGCCAGAGCCGGTGGGGCCGGTGACCAGCACAATGCCGTGCGGCAGTTTGATCAACTCGGCGAACTGCAAATAAATGTCTTCATCCATGCCGATGCCGCGCAGGCTGAACGACATCCGATCCTTGTCGAGCACGCGCATGACGATGCTCTCGCCGTGCAGCATTGGGATGATCGACACGCGCACGTCCACCTCGCGCCCGGCCACCTTCAGCTTGATGCGCCCGTCTTGCGGCAACCGTTTTTCGGCGATGTTCAAGTGCGCCATGATCTTCAAGCGACTCACGATCGACGCTTGAAAATGATTGATCTCCGGCGGCGCGGGCTGCGTTTGCAGCACGCCGTCGATGCGGTAGCGAATCTTCATGCCGGCGGCCTGCGCCTCGATGTGGATATCGCTGGCGCGCGCCTGCACCGCCTCGACCAGAATCTCGTTCACCAACCGCACCACCGACGCTTCTTGCGCGGCTTGGCCTTCTTCCGAGCCGTCTAGCTCCAGCTCTTCCAGCACCTCCACCTGGCCCTGTTCGAGCCGCTGCGCGAGCAGCCCTTCGATCGTTTCGCCTGCCAGACCCAGGTGCGTCTTGACGAGCTTGGCGATCTCGTCCGACACGGCCAAGGCGGGCAAGATGCTCTGGCCGGCGGCGGCAGCCGCTTCGTCCAAGGCGTACAGATCGAAGGGATCACTGGTGGCGACCACCAGCGACTCCCCCTCGGCGCGCAGTGGGAAAATAGCGTGACGATGGATCAACTTGGCCGGAAAGCTGGTCAACAGCTCCAAGTTGACTTCGTAGGTGCGCAGGTCGACAAACTCAAAGCCCAGCGCGTCGGCCAGGGCCTCCAGCGCCTGCTGCTCGGTGACAAACCCCAGTTGCACCGCGGCCTGATCGAGGCGCGCCGCGGCGCCTTGCGAGTCGCGCGCAATCTGAAGCTGGCGCTGGTCCAGCAGACCTTTCGAAAGCAATATTTCGCCGGCTTCCATAGTCGAATCGCGCACGGTGGGCAGGGTTGGGAAGGGCGCGGTCGTCGCGGCACGAGTTGGCCGTCTGGGGGGCGTGCTGCTCGCGGTCGCTTCACGACGAGGCGCAAAGACAACGGATCGACAACTTTATTCAGGCAGGCGTGGCAGGTTGGGGGGGTAGGTTGGTCGTGCGGCGCGTTCCCTCCTGGAATGCGCTACCGTTGCGCCAGAACCTGTGGCGGCACAACGCATGCAGCCTAATTGATGAATGAGCGGCCAGTCAACCCAATTCGGCCCTATTCGCCACGTAGCGACTGGACCGTAACATCCACAATTAAAAGCACTTGCGCCAATATTGCGCGCCAATGATTAGCAAAGGCAACTCGCGATTGCCCCCGCTTGGTACGAATTCTGTCCATTTATATAGGCGCGACGGTGTCCCCATCGGCTTTACGCGGACAACGGCGCCGGCTCGTCGGGCAAGGCGTCGGCCGCTGGCGCCGGCTGACTGTAGCGGATGGCGAGCCCAACCAGGATCAGCCCGCCTCCCAGCACGGTCCACCAGGCCGGGCGCTGCCCCCAGGCCAGATAGACCCAGAGCGGAATCAACAGCGGCTCCAACATGCCGATGCCGGTCGCCTCGTGGCCGGCGATCCGCCGCAGCCCCTGAGTGAACAGCACATACGGCAACCCCATCTGCAGGATGCCCAGCCCCGCCAGTAGCGCCCATTGAATGCCGCTGGGAACATGGTCGCCCTTCAGCGCCCACGGCGCGAGCACGGCCACGGTGACCAGATGATTGAGCGCCGAGAGCCAAACCGGGTGGAATGCCCGCAACTGCCGCAGCGACAGCACCACACCGGCATAAAAGAAGCCGGACGCCAAACCCCAGCCCGAGGCCGCCAGATCGGCGCCACGCGACTCGTAGAACAAGATCACGCCAACACCCGCCGCCACAAACGCCACCAGCAGCCAATCGCGCCAAATGGCGCGCTCGCCAAACACGAACACTCCCACCAGCAGCACCCACACCGGCGCGGTGCATTGCAGCCAAATGGCGTTCGCCGCCGAACCCTCGGCCATGGCCGACAGGTACGCGTAATTCATGCCCGCGAACAGCGCGGTCATCGGCAGCAGCTTCCAACTCCAGCGCGCCTGGCGCACCAGCGGCAACAGCACCACGCAGGCGAACAGCGCGCGCCAGAACGCCAGCACAGGTCCCGGCCAGCCCGCAAAGTAGGGCGCCTTCACAAACAGGCCGCTGGTGCTCCACAAGATGGCGGCCGACAGCACCAACCCGCGCGCTTGCCAACGGGCGGCCTCTGGCTGCTTGTCGGCGATTTCATTCAAGTCCATGGTGACAGCGCCGCGGAATATTTGTTCGCCCGGCGCCATCTTATAGATAGCGAGCCGGCCGCGACATGGCGCCAACAATCGCTACCTTGGTTCCGCGCCGCGGAACTTTCGCCCGGCTCGCCGCGTCGAACTCACATAGCGGCGCCCATGGCGGACGCCGCGACTCTCGCGGAGCGCCGTTTTATGTACCCCATTGGTGATCTTCTGGATCGTCGTTTTGTGCTGCTACTGTTGCCGCTAGTCGCGCTGGCAGGTTGTTCCCAACAAATGGTCGATGTCGAACCACCCACGCGCGAGGCGCTGGCCTCCAAGGAGGCGTATCAGGCCGCACCGCAATCGGCGGCCGCTCCGCGCGACGAGTCACAAACCGGCGGTATCCCCGGCGACGGAATGACTGGGGGCGGCGCGGCGAGCACTGCCACTGGCCTAGCTCGCAAAATCATCTACTCCGCCAACATCGAGCTAGTCGTCGAGAACCTCACTGGCGTGCCGCAGCGCGTGATCGATCTGGTCAAGCAGCACGACGGCTATGTCGCCGATTCGCGCCAAAGCGGTGAGACGGGCGCCAATCGCCAGGCGTTCTGGAAGGTTCGGATACCGGTCGCCCGCTTCGAAGAGTTTTGCAACGCCGCCAAGGGGATGGGCGAATTGGTCAGCGCGGGCGTCTCATCGCAAGACGCCAGTGAGGAGTATTACGACGTCGAAGCGCGGATTCGCAACAAGACCAAAGAAGAAGCACGCCTGCTCACGCTGCTCGAAGAGCGGCCGGGCAAGTTGGAAGACGTGATCGCCATCGAGCGCGAGCTGTCGCGCGTGCGCGAGGAGTTGGAACGGATGCAAGGCCGCATGCGCGTGCTCACCGATCTGGTGTCGCTAACGACGGTTTCGATCACCATCCAAGAGATTCGCGACTATCAGCCGCCGCAGGCGCCGACGTTCGCCACTCGTATTCGTCGCGCGCTGGAGGGTTCGCTCGCGCTGCTCAAATCGACGGCCGAAGGGGGACTCATCGCCCTAGTCGCCGTGCTGCCGTGGATCGCAGTCACTTCGGTCGGTAGCGCGGCGCTTTACACGGCGCTGCGACTGGCGCTACGAGCCTTTCGCCGCCGCCGAGCGCTGACCGCGTGAACGCAAGCGACCAGACACCCCGCGGCCACTAGCGATTGCGCGGCCGGCTCGGGCACGGCAATCGCCGCCGTTGCGACCGGCTGAAAGTTGTCTGCCCATAGGGTGTAGTCGGCGCCATCCGTCACTCCGTCTCCATTGAAATCAGCATCGGTCCAAGACCGACCGGTGAGCTGAAAGTTGTCTGCCCAAATAGTGTAGTCGCTGCCATTGACGAAACCATCGAAGTTGGCATCGCCCGGCAGGCCGACGACACCGGTCTGGCCAGCGAAGCTCACCGCGTTTTGCCCGACAAGTTGCGAGATCACCGCTCCATAGACAGGGCTACCAGACGCGGCCTGTCCCCAACTCAACTTCGTTGTCCACAAGCCGGCGGCTGTCTCGAAACTGAGCAGTTCCACCGGCCCCCCCTCATGGAGAATGATGCTGCCAAAGGAAGCAAAGAGTGTGGTCACACCTTCATCCGTACTGCTCCAAAGTCCGTTGGTGATGGTCCCGGCAAAGGGATTGTTGCCGGGATTTGGAGTGTCCCAGATCGTTGAGTTGACGGTGGTTGCTGAAACTGGCGGGAACTGGACCAGCACCGCGATTTCAACGGCTAGCGGGCTTCCTCCGGTATACAGCGTTTCGTCGGGGTCGATGAATAGCGACCACTTGCGGTTGCCGGACAAAGCGTCGCCCATGAATTCGAGCTTCGCGGTTGGCGCCGCCTGGCAAATTCCGGCGAGCAGCGTTAGGCACAACAGGGCGTACACGAACGCTAGTGCGCAGGATCGGTGCATAGTTCACACCGGCCGCAAATTGGTCCATTTGGACCTGACTTAGTTTGAGCCACGCGCCGGCATTGTAGTCCCAATCATTACACTTTGCACGGAGCCTGCGAAATAGTTGCAATATTGGCTGAGAAGTGGCCAACCACGGTCATAGGCGAAAGTGGCCATCCTGCCTTCAAGGTATAAGCTTAGGCGCGGCGGTAATGTGGTCTCCAGGCCGCGGTGCTATGATGCGTCGAAAGGTTCCGTCACCCATCGAGAAGTCTTCCGCTATGAAAACCTTTCGCGCCGGCGCCGCCACCAGCAACATCACCCCGCCGATCGGCACGTCGCTCAACGGCGGCATGCACGACCGAGCGGCGACCCACATTCACGACGAACTGCACGCCCGCGCGTTGGTGCTTGACGACGGCGACGATCGGCTGGCCCTGGTCGTTTGCGATAGCTGCATGCTCCCCGGCGCCGTCATCGAAGCGGGCAAGCACCATGCTCACGAACTGTGCGGGATGCCGCTCGATCGCATCCTGGTGTCGGCCACGCACACGCATAGCGCGCCGACCGCCGCGCCGGTGTTTCAAAGCGAGCCGTCGGAGGAGTATTTGGAGTTTCTGGCGCTGCGGATCGGGGACGGCATCGCCCGCGCCGTCAACAACCTGGCGCCGGCCAAGATCGGCTGGGGCCGCGCCGAACTGGCGGATCAGGTGTTCAACCGCCGCTGGAAGATGAAGTCGGGGGTCATACCGCCCAACCCGTTCGGCCAGACCGATCAGGTGCAGATGAACCCGGGGGTCGGCAGCCCCAACCTCGTCGAGCCAGCAGGACCGACCGATCCGGAGATTTCTTTCATCGCGCTCAAGGGCACCGACGATCAACCGTTGGCGCTATTCGCCAACTACTCGCTGCACTATGCGGGGGACGTGCCGGGCACGTACGTCTCGGCCGATTACTACGGCGCGTTCGCCAACCGCATCCGCCATCGACTGGCCGCCGAGCATCGCGATCCGCCGTTTGTCGGCATCATGTCCAATGGCACGAGCGGCAATATTAACAACATCAATTTTCGCGAGGCGCGACCGCAGCAGCCCCCCTACGGACAACTGATGATGGTGGCCGATCGCGCCGCCGAGAAAGTGGCCGCGGCCTATCAAAGCGTGCAGTTCCACGACCACGCCGCGCTCGATAGCCGCGAGGCGCGGCTGACGCTCGGCCGCCGGCTGCCGACCACCGACGACGTGAAGCGCGCCCAGTTCATTTTGTCGCAGGCCAAGGGCGAACAACTGGGCACGCTGGAAGAAATTTACGCCGGCGAAACCGTGGCCATGAAGGATCTGCCGCCGACCATCGACCTGCCGGTGCAAGCGCTGCGGATTGGCGAACTGGGCATCGCCGCCATCCCGTGCGAGGTGTTTGTCGAGACCGGACTGGCCATCAAGGCCGAAAGCCCGCTCAAGCCCACCTTCGTCATTTCGTTGGCCAACGACTACGCGGGCTATTTGCCGACGCCGGAGCATCACGCGCTGGGGGGTTACGAAACGTGGCGTGCGCGGTCCAGCTTTCTGGCCGTCGACGCCGAACCAAAGATCCGCGCGCAGGCGCTGGCGCTGTTGGGCGAAATGGCCAAACTGTAACGGTTCAGCCCACTAGCCGCTTGGTGATCTCGGCAACGTGCCGGCCCTGAAACCGCGCGATGCTTAGTTCGTTCTCGCTCGGCTGGCGGCTGCCATCGGCGCCGGCGAGCGTGGTGGCGCCATAAGGGGTGCCGCCGGTGATCTCGTTCATGTTCGATAGTCCCGGCTCGGAATAGGGCACGCCCACCACGATCATGCCGTGATGCAATAGCGTGGTGTGGAAGCTGGTGATGGTCGTCTCCTGGCCGCCGTGCTGCGTGCCGGTGCTGGCGAAGACGCTCCCCACCTTGCCGATCAGCTTGCCTTGCGCCCACAGGCCGCCGGTCTGATCGAGAAAGTTGCGCATTTGCGCGCACATGTTGCCAAAGCGGGTTGGCGTGCCGAACAGTATCGCGTCGGCCTCGGCCAGCCGCGCCGGATCGGCCAGCGGAATGTGCGCGAACGCGCCGCGCGCTTGCTTGGCCCCGGTTCGCTCCAAGGCGGCGTCGGGCACCAGCTCCGCCACTTGATGCAACGTCACGTCGGCGCCCGCCACGCCACGCGCTCCCTCGGCCACCGCCTCGGCCAGTTGATGCACATGCCCGTACATGCTGTAGAACACGACTTGAATCTTCATCGCGATCCTCCGCGTGGGTTAACTTTTCAAGTTGAGGAGATCGACGCCACCTTGCCGTAATACTCGGCATAGGTAGTTCGGCAGCGCGCTTTCACCACGCTTCGCTCGCGCAGTGCTTCGATCTCGGCAAAGCGATCGGCTTCGATCTGCGACACGTCGTATCGGCTGCGCCCCTCAGTCACCAGTTCGGCCATCACCAAGCCGATGATCGGGCTCTGCACGATGCCATGCCCGCAAAATCCAGTGCAGTGAAACAAGCCCGCGATCTCGGCATCGGCGCCGCAGCATGGCTGCCCGTCGGGCGTGAAGGTCATGATTCCGGTGGTGATGGTCATGGGCGTCCGCTCATTGATGAACGGAAATCGCTGCCGGGCCGCGTCGATCAGCACCGCCACGTTATATTCGTCGCGGCGCGCCCGCATCTCGGACATTTCAAAATCGTCGGGCAGCCGCTCCATGTCGTACTCGACCGGTTCGGCCTCGTAAGTGCCGACCAAGAGGCCTCCCGCCTCGGGGCGCGAGTAGATGCGGTTCTCGCGGTCGCGCACCGCGGGGCTCAGGCGGTCGACCGGTGTCTCCACCATTGGCGTCGTCGTCAGGTAATAGTGGCCAATTGCCGCCGTCGGCAACCGGGTTTGCGACCGCTCGGCCACCAGGTACGACCAGGGCCCGGCGCAATTGATCACCACTGGCGCCTCGTGCCGCTCGCCGCGAGCGATGACTCCCCGCACCGCGCCTTGTTCGACGATGGCGCGCTCGACAGGGGTATGCGTTTGAAAGGTCACACCGAGTTCTCGCGCCGCCTGCACATAGGCGGCCAGCAACTCGGCCGGCTGCAAATGGCCATCGGTGGGGCAGTAGCAGGCGTCGAGCAGATCGTCGGTGCGCATGTACGGCAACAGCCGCGCGACTTCTTGCTGGGAAATATGGTCGATTGCCAGCCCCACCTCACGCGCCATCTGCACATGCTCGCGCACCTCGCGTGCCCGCTCGGGCGTGGCCGCCACGCGCAGCGAGCCGGTTTGCACAAAGATCTGCTTGCCGGTGCGCTGTTCGAGTTCTTTCACCACCTCGATGCCGTCGCGCAGCATGGTGGTCGCCGCGCGCGTGGAGCGCAATTGCCCCAACAGTCCAGCCGCGCGTCCGGTCGATCCGGAACCGAGCATGCCCCGTTCCAGCACCAGCACACGGCGGCCGCGCTGGGCAAGTTGCAGGGCCGTGCTGGTGCCCGCCACGCCGCCCCCGACGATGATCGCGTCCCACGCAGACATACAACGAAGCTCCTGGATCGAAGTTCGCCAGCCGACTGGTGTGCCATGGCGGCGAAGGTTCAAAGTCGGCAACGAGCTTGGCTGCCGGACTTCTAGCAGAATTCGCCTTGCGGCTCAATCGTTCGGCGGCGAACGTTTCATGCCGATTTGGCGCTTGGCGCTGGCAATCGGCGCGCGATGCGATATTCTCGGAAGCAACCTCAACACCCAAAAGGGAGTCCCGCCATGAGCCGCACGGCCTGTCTCGTCTTGCTTGGCTTGCTGTTCGCCGTTGTTTCCACCTCTCGCGCACAGGATCACCAGATGCCGCCGTCGATCACAGTCACCGGACAAGCGGAAACGAGCGCTACGCCCGATGTCGCCCAGGTGACGGTGGGCGTCACCACCGAGGCCGCCTCTCCCAGCGAGGCCCTGGCAATGAACACTGACGCGATGACGCAACTAATGGAAACGCTCAAGAATTCCGGCATCGAGAAAAAATCGATCCAGACCGCGCACTTCAATGTCTCCCCCAAGTACGTCAACGAACCAAACCGAGATCCCAAGATCGTCGGCTATCAGGTCACCAATCAGGTGCGGGCAGACGTCAAGGACATTGCCAAGCTCGGCGAAGTCCTCGAAGCGGTGGTGACCAGCGGCGCCAACCGGATCGACGGCATCAACTTCCGGCTGAGCCGCCGCCGCGACGTGCTCGACGCCGCCCGCGCCGAGGCCTTGGCCGACGCCCGCCGCGCCGCGCAAACCTACGCCGCCGCCGCTGGGGTGGAACTTGGGCGGCTGCTCTCGGTGCGTGAGCAAGGCGCCGAGCCCCCCATGCCGTATGGCGGCGTTGGATTTGCCATGGCCCGCGCGGCGGTGCCGGTGGCGGCCGGCGAGGTGACGGTCACCGCCAATCTGTCGGCGACCTACGAAATTGTGTATCCCAACAAGAAGCCCTAACCGTAGCGAGCCGGCGCCGGCAATGGTTGGTGTTCGGGTTCACGCCCGCAATCAAACAAGCCCCGGGGAGCAAACCTCCTCGGGGCGGCTTTGTTTGCTGATGCAATCGCCAGTTTAGCGCTGGGCCAGCGGTATCCACTTGCGCAGCGCGGGGCCGGTGTAGCGGCTGCGCGGGCGAATCAGCCGATTGTTGTCGAGTTGTTCGATGACGTGCGCGCTCCAGCCCACGACGCGGCTGACCACGAACAGCGGCGTGTACAGGTCGACCGGCAGATTCAAATAGTGATAGAGCCGGGCGCTGGGCCAATCGAGATTCGGCGGCAGCTTTTTCTCTTCGCGCACGATTCCCTCGATCACGTCGGCCATACGCTCCATGTCTTCGTGGCCGGTCTCGCGGGCCAACTCGGCGCATAGCGTTTTGAGATACTTCGCCCGCGGATCGCCATCTTTGTAAACACGATGCCCAAAGCCCATGATCCGCGCCTTGCGCGCCAGCGCATCGCGAATCCAGCGCTCGGCGTTGTCGGCCGTGCCCACCTCGGCCAGCACCTCCATCACCCGCTCGTTGGCGCCGCCGTGCAAGGGGCCCTTGAGCGCGCCGATGGCGCCGGTGATGGCCGAGTGCAGATCGGACATGGTCGACACAATCACCCGCGCGGTGAAGGTCGACGCGTTGAACTCGTGTTCGGCGTACAAGATCAGCGAGACGTCCATCGCCTGTTCGGCGCGCTGGCTGGGCGCCTCGCCCCAGAGCATCCACAACAGGTTGCCCGCTATGGTGCGCTTCGGATCAGGGTCGATTGGCGACTTGCCGCTGCGCAGCCGATGCCGCGCGGCCAGCACGGTGGGCAGTTGAGCGAGCAATCGCTCGGCCTTGCGGAGGTTGGCGGCGTGACTGTTGTCGTTCACATCGGCGTCCCAATGCGCCAACAAGCTGGCGCCGGAGCGCATGATGTCCATGAAGCCGGCGTCGCGCGGCGCCTTGGCGAGCACGTCGATGACTTCGGCGGGGATGGTGGCCTGCTCGCCCAGCCGCTGGCGGAACGCCGCCAATTCGGCCTGCTTGGGCAGTTCGCCATACAGAATCAGATAGGCGACTTCCTCAAAGTTGGAATTTTCGCCGAGGTCCTCGACCGCATAACCGCGATACGCCAGTCCGCCCGCTAGCGTGCTGACCGCCGTCTCTCCCGCGACGACCCCTTCTAACCCGGGGCTGTAGATTTCTTGCGTGGCCGAATCGCTCATGTGTTGTCTCCGCGGAAGTAGGCGCGATCGCGCGCTTCGTAACCTGTGTATCCCAATAGATCGTACAGTTCTTGCCGGCTCTGCATCTGGCCGAGCAGGCCTTGTTGCGTGCCGTCGCTGCGAATCGTCGCCAGCGCATCGGCCACCGCTTTCATCGCGATGCGGAACAAGGTCACCGGATACAGCACGCCGGCGTACCGTAGCGCGGAAAGCTCTTCCAGCTTGAGCAACTCGCTCTTGCCGAACTCCGTCATGTTGGCCACGAGCGGCGCCGGCACGGCCTGGGCGAAGCGGGCGAACTCGTCGCGGTTGGCCAGCGCCTCCGGAAAGATCCAATCGGCCCCGGCGTCCAGATAGCGCTTGGCCCGCTCCACCGCGTCGTCAAAGCTGGTGACGCCGCGCGCGTCGGTGCGGGCCAGAATCACCAGGTCGGCGTCCTGGCGCGCCGCGGCCGCCGCGCGAATCTTGGCGCACATTTCCTCTGGCTCGACCAGGCTCTTGCCAGACAGATGCCCGCAGCGCTTTGGCAACCGCTGATCCTCTAGTTGAATGGCCGCGGCACCGGCGGCCTCGAGCTCGATCGTGGTGCGCTCGACATTCACCGCCTCGCCAAACCCGGTGTCGGCGTCGACGATCAACGGGACTGGCGTGCGGCGCGTGATTAGCGCGGTCTGCTGCGCCAGCTCTGTAAGGGTGAACAGCCCAATATCCGGCAGCGCGAACACGCCGGCCGAGAAGGCCGCCCCCGACAGGTACATGGCCCGGTAGCCCGCCTCCTCGATCAGCCGCGCCGCGGCGGCGTTGAAGGCGCCCGGTATGGCGAGCGTCCCCTCCGCGGCGGCGTCGCGCAACCGGCGTCCTGGACTCGGCTGGCTGGGCAAAGCGGTTACCTCACGGCAAGTTGGCGGTGACAAACCTGAAATATAGAGATCGCCACGCCCGCCCGCAAACCGCACAGGTTTTAGTTAATCATCCGCTCGCGCCCTTCCCAGAACGGCGCGCGCAGCTCGCGTTTCAAGATCTTGCCCGCGCCGCTCTTGGGTAGCTCGCGGTCGACAAAGCTCACGCTCTTGGGGCATTTGTAGTTGGCGATCAACGCATGGCAGTGATGCACCAGCTCCTCGTCCGACGCGGTGCGCCCCGACTTCAGGAACACCACAGCATGCACGGCTTCCCCCCAGCGGTCGTCGGGGATGCCGATCACCGCGGCCTCCAGCACCGACGGATGCTCGTAGAGCGCGGCCTCCACCTCGACCGAGTAGATGTTCTCGCCGCCGCTCACGATCATGTCTTTCGTG
>JAIBBY010000068.1 GCA_019694455.1 Pirellulales bacterium | reverse complement strand
TACCGCGGCCTCCAGCACCGACGGATGCTCGTAGAGCGCGGCCTCGACCTCGACCGAGTAGATGTTCTCGCCGCCGCTCACGATCATGTCTTTCGTGCGATCGACCAGATAAAGAAAGCCGTCGCTGTCCATGTAGCCCGCGTCGCCGGTGTGCATCCAACCGTTGCGCAGCGCCTGCTCGGTCGCCTCGGGCTGTTTCCAATAGCCCTTCATCACCATCGGCCCGCGAGCGCAGATTTCGCCCACTTCGCCATACGGCAACTCCTGGTCGTTTTCGTCGAGCACCTTGACCTCGGCGGTGTAGATCGGGTAACCGGCCGAGCGCAACCGCTTGAGCTGCCGCTCGCTGCCGTCTTGCACATGCTCCTCGGGCGGCAGCATCGCCACCAAGGGAGACAGTTCGGTCATGCCATATCCTTGAATGAATCCGCACGGCAGCGAGTTGAGCGCCTGCTTGAGCAACGACAGCGGAATCGGCGCCGCGCCGTACGAAATGAGTCGCAGCGAGCTCAGGTCGCGCTGGGCGAAGTCGGGATGGTGAAGCACCATGTTGAGCATGGTCGGGATCAACAGCCCCAGCGATACGCGATACTTCTCGACCGCTTCCAGGAACTTGCCCGGATCGAAGAACGGAATGAAGGCGTGCTGCGCGCCGACGAGCGTGAGCCCAAAGGTGCCGGAGCAATCGGCCAAATGGAACATGGGCGCGGAGTGGAGATAGACATCGCGATGCGTCGAGCGATTGGCCATCAGGCCGTTTTGCGCGTTGGCCATGATGTTGTCGTGCGTCAGCATCACCCCCTTGGCACGGCCGGTGGTGCCACCGGTGTAGAAGATGCCCGCCACATCGTCGCCACCGCGTCCGGCGTCTTCCACCGGCTGGCTGGCGGCGATCAGCGCTTCGTACGAGATCAGGTCGTCCACGGCCGGCGTATCGGCCGCCAGCACCATGCGACAGCCGGGCCGCAGCTTGGGCTTGAGCGCCGGCAACATCATGGCAAAGGTGTCGTCGACCACCAGCACCTTGGCGTCGGCCTCGTTGATCTGATGCACTAGTTCTGGCGGGGCGAGCCGAATATTCAGTGGCACGACCACTCCGCCGGCCCAAAACGTGCCGTAGAACAACTCCAGGTAGCGGTGGCTGTTGAGCGCGAGAATGGCCACCTTGTCGTCGTCGCCAACGCCCAGTTCACGCAGCGCGCCGGCCAAGCGTTGCACGCGCGCGCCAAACTCGGCGTAGGTTTGCCGCAGTTCGCCATCGAGCACCGCGATCTGGTCCCCATAGAGCAACAGCGCGCGGCGCAGCGTTTGAGTCACCTGCATTGTGAGCACCTAATCATGAGGGACAGCGACCGAACCGAATTGCCGAGAAGCAGAGTCGTGGAGAAGCGGGAGTGATTTTCGCGGCAGTCAGCGCAAGAATCAAGAAAACTTTGCCAATCGATTGGCCGACTCGCGCTGCCGCCTCCGCGGATCGACTATGATGAGTTTGGCACGCTTCCGATCAATCGTCGTGCGGCGCTGAACCACCAGGCCGACTCGACGCGAATGAATCAACCGCGCACGTCGTCGCGCGCTGCCGCCAACCGCTTTAGATACACCGCATGCAGTTCCGCTTCCGAATGACGTGGAAACTGCCGCCGCTGCCCGGCTTTCAGCAGCTTGCGCGATAACTCGACCAGCTCCAACGCCTTAGCCCGCCGCTGGCTGGGCGTCATCCGCCGCAGCGCTTCGAGGCACAGCGCGTCGTTGCGTAGGGGCTTGGGATCGTTCACGTTCGCTCCCTGCTCTGAGCCACTCGCTATATTGCGCTTTATCGCCCCACCGGCGCGAGCAGCAGTCGGCCCGGCGCCGCCAAAAAGGCGATCACCTCGTTCAAAAACCGCGCGGCCGTCGCCCCATCGATCAGCCGATGGTCGTATGACAGCGACAGCGGCATCATCAGCCGCACCTTGATCTCGCCGTCGATCACCAGCGGCATCTTGCGCGACCGTCCCACCAGCAGCACCGCCAACTCGGGCCAGTTGATGATCGGCGTCGAGTAGATGCCGCCGACCGCCCCCAGGTTGCTGATAGTGAACGAGCCGCCGCGCAGATCGTCGAGCGAAAACTGGTTGGCCCGCGCCTTGTCGGCCGCCACCTGCAGCGCCTGCGCGATCTGCGGGATGCCCAGTTGATCGACATTGCGGATCACCGGCACCACCAGCCCGCGATCGGTGTCGACCGCGATGCCGAGGTTCACATATTCTTTGTAGATGATCTCTTCTTCTTCCATGTCGAGCTGCGCGTTGAGCATGGGATGCAGCTTGAGCGCATGGGCGATCGCCTTCATCACAAACGGCATCATGGTCAGCTTGATGTTGGCGCCGACATAATCCTGGATGCTCTCGCGGCGGATCTGGTCGAGTTCTGTGATGTCCGCCTCGTCGAAGTTGGTGACGTGCGGAATGGTGTTCGAAGAGCGCGACATGTTGGCCGCTATCGTCTTGCGAATCTTGGTCAACTTTTCGCGGCGAATATTGCCGAACGAGTCTTGATCTTCGACCGCGGCCACCGGCACGCCAGGGCGCTTGCCCGGCCGCGGCTTGCTGGCGGGCGTCGGTGAGGTGGTGGCCTCGCGGACCGCGCGAATGACGTCTTCGCGCAAAATGCGTCCCTCGGGGCCAGTGCCGGTCACCACGCGCAGGTCCACGCCCAACTCGCGGGCCAGCCGGCGCGTTGAAGGTCCGGCCGGCAAAGCGGGCACCAGATTCGCCTGGGGATCTTCTTCGCTGGCGCCGGCCGGCGCGCTCGGCGCCGGCGTTTTGGGCGCGGCGGGGCGTGGCGCGCGGGCGGCCGGCGGCGGCGCGCTGGAGCGCTGCGCCGCCGGATTGGGCGCCGCGCGCTTCGGCGTGGCATGATGGCCATTGCCGCCGGCGGATTCTGACTCGTCGTCGACGTCCTCGACTTGGGGCTCGTCCACGCGCGGCTTGCTCGGTTTCGCGGCGGGCTTGGCAGGCGCTGGCGCCTTGCTCTGTGGCGCCGCGGCGGCGCCGGCCGAATCGACCTCCATGATGACCCCATGCACCGGCACGGTGTCGCCCGGCTTGACCAGAATCTTGGCCACGCGCCCCGCGAGCGGGCAAGGCACCTCGACGGTCGCCTTGTCGGTTTCGATTTCGATCACGTTCTGGCCGGCCTTGATCTGGTCTCCCTCCGAGACCAGCAAGCTGACGACGTCACCCGATTCGATGTTCTCGCCCAGGTCGGGCAAGCGAAATTGCTCAGCCATGAGTTTTCACTCTGCGAGTAATGAAGAAAGTGGTTCAATGATTTGGCGCGGGCGTCTGGTCTGGCGCCTCGCGACTGCTGCGCAGCTTGGCGGCGTCGACCTGCTCCGGATCGATGCCTAGCTCGCGGATCGCCCGGCCCACCGCCGCCATGTCGTACTTGCCGCGCAGCGCCAGCTCGTGCAGCGCCGCCACGGTGATCGACTCGGCGTCGACCTCGAAATAGCGCCGCAGGTTCGACCGCGTTTCGCTCATGCCAAAGCCGTCGGTCCCTAGCGCGCGCAAGCCCCCCGGCACCCAGGCGCCGATCGACTCGGGCACCTGCTTCACATAATCGCTAGCCGCGATAAACGGCCCCTCGACGCCAGCCAAGGTTTCTTCCAGGTAGCTGCGCTGCGGCGTTTCGCCGGGGTGCAACCAGTTCCAGCGCGTGGCGGCTTCGGCGCCGGTTCGCAATTGCTTGTAACTGGTCACGCTCCAGACGTCGCTCGACACGTCGAACTTGGTCGCCAGCAGTTCCTGCGCTCGCAACGCCTCGCGCAAGATCGCCCCGCTGCCAAACAACTGCACGCGCGGCTTCTTCTTGCCGGCATCGCGCGACGAAAAGCGATACAGCCCTTCCAAAATTCCACGCCGCGAGCCGGCGGGCATCTCGGGCATCTTGTAGCTCTCGTTGTACAGCGTGATGTAATAAATCACGTCCTCGCCGCGGCCGTACATTGCCTCCAGCCCATCGAACACGATGGTCGTCGTCTCGTACGAAAACGCGGGGTCGTACACGCGCACATGCGGGAACGCCATCGCGATGAACGGACTGTGGCCGTCTTCGTGCTGCAAACCTTCTCCATTGAGCGTGGTGCGCCCAGCGGTGCCGCCGAGCATAAAGCCGCGTGTGCGCTGATCGCCGGCCGCCCAGATGAGATCGCCAATCCTTTGAAAGCCGAACATCGAGTAATAGATGAAGAACGGTATCATGTTGATGCCGTGCGTCGCATAGGCGCTGCCCGCCGCGATGAACGACGACATCGAGCCCGCCTCGGTGATGCCTTCTTCCAGAATCTGGCCGTCCTTGGCTTCGCGATAGTACAACAACTGGTCGCTGTCCACCGGCTCGTACAACTGTCCCGTCGCCGCGTAGATGCCAAACTGCCGGAACAACGCCTCCATGCCAAACGTGCGCGACTCGTCGGGCACGATCGGCACGATGTACTTGCCGATGCGCTTGTCCTTGAGCAGTTTGCCGAGCATCCGCACAAAGGCCATCGTGGTCGAGGCATCGCGATCGCCACTGGCCTCCAAGAACTCCTTGTATTCCTCCAGCTTGGGAAGTTCTGTCGGCTTGAACTCGATGGGCCGGCTCGGCACGTAGCCGCCCAGCGACTCGCGCCGCGCGTGCAGATACTGCATCTCGGGGCTATCTTCTGGCGGGCGATAGAACGGCGCGCCGGCCACCTCTTCGTCGGAAATCGGGATGCCGAACCGCGTGCGAAATTCGCGCAACTCGTCTTCGTTCAGCTTCTTTTGCTGATGCGTGACGTTGCGCCCTTCTCCGACTTCACCCAAGCCGTAGCCCTTGATCGTCTTGGCCAGGATGACGGTGGGCTTGCCAACCGTGGCCATCGCCAGGTTGTAGGCGGCGTACACCTTTTCGGGATCGTGCCCGCCGCGGCGCATCTTTTTGATCTTTTCGTTCGACAACGGCGCCACCATCGCCTTGAGGGCCGGATCGACGCCGAAGAAGTGCTGGCGGATGTAATCACCGCTGCTGACGACGTATTTTTGATATTCGCCGTCGATCACTTCCCCCATGCGCTGCACGAGGATGCCGTTCTTGTCGCGCGCGAGCAACGGATCCCAATCGTCGCCCCAGATCACCTTGATCACGTTCCAGCCGGCGCCGCGGAACAACGCTTCCAACTCTTGGATGATCTTGCCGTTGCCGCGCACCGGGCCGTCGAGTCGCTGCAAATTGCAATTGATCACAAAGATCAGATTGTCGAGTTTTTCGCGCGAGGCCAATGTGATGGCGCCCAACGTCTCGGGCTCGTCGGTTTCGCCATCTCCTAAAAACGCCCACACCTTGGCGTCGCTGGTGTCCTTCAATCCGCGGTCGTGCAGATACTTGTTGAACCGCGCCTGATAAATGGCCATGATCGGCCCCAGCCCCATCGACACCGTGGGAAACTGCCAAAAGCCCGGCATCAAATAGGGGTGCGGATACGACGACAACCCGCCGCCCGGCGCCAGCTCGCGGCGGAAGTTCTCTAGCTGCTCCTCGCTCAGGCGTCCTTCCAGAAACGCGCGGGCGTAAATCCCCGGCGACCCGTGCCCCTGAAAATAGATTTGGTCCCCCGCGTAACCATCGCTGCCGCGACCACGGAAGAAGTGGTTAAAGGCGACTTCCAACAGCGTAGCGGCGGAGGCATAGGTCGAAATATGCCCGCCGATGCCGGGGCTCATGCGATTCGCCCGCACCACCATCGCCATTGCGTTCCAGCGAATGATGCTCTTGATCCGCCGCTCGATCTCGCGATTGCCCGGATAGATCGGTTGCTGGCTAGGGGGAATGGTGTTGGTGTAGGGCGTGTTGGCGGTGAATGGCAGCTCGACCCCTTGTCGATACGCCACCTCGTCGAGCATCGACAGGAGATAGCTGACGCGCTCGGGGCCCTTGGCGTCGAGCACAAATTGCAACGACTCCAACCACTCGGCGGTTTCCGCCGGGTCGGTGTCGTGTCCGCTGCGGATGATCTCGCTCTGCTCCGCGCTCGTTTTCGGTCGTACTTCTTCGTCGATGCTCACGGGTCAACCTTTTGTAAGGCGGTTCGCGACAAGCCGTCGTGTGCGGAAGACGGCCCGTCGAATCGTGTCGCGACGCGTGTTTTCGCTGTCTTGGTGAATTATCGAGCGATGTGCCTGATCCGTAAAGCCAAGCGCGCGTGCGCCTGGCTGCTAGCCGCGTTTGGGTCGGTAAATCTCGGTGGCCAGTCCATAAAACGCCTCCGCCACAAAACCCACGGTCTCGCTCAATGTGGGATGCGGATGAATGCTGTCTGCCAGATCGCGCGCGGTGGCGCCCATTTCAATTGCCAGCACGCCTTCGGCAATCAATTCGCCAGCGCCGACGCCCACAATGCCCACGCCCAGCACGCGCTCGGTTTCGGGATCGACCACCAGCTTGGTAAGCCCTTCGGTGCGCAGCAACGATTGCGCGCGTCCGCTGGCGCCCCAGGGGTAGCGAATCACCTTCACGTCGAGCTTTTGTTGTCTGGCCTGATCTTCGGTCAGTCCGGCCCAGGCAATTTCGGGATCGGTGAACACCACCGCCGGAATCGCCATCGGCTCGAACACCGCTGGGCCGCCATGCAACGCCTCGACCGCCACCTTTCCCTCATGGCTCGCTTTGTGCGCCAGCATCGGCTCGCCCGCCACATCGCCAATGGCCAAAATGCGCGGGTCGCTGGTGCGTTGGCGGTTGTCGACGATCACAAACCCGTGCTCGGTCAATTCGACCGCGGTGTTCTCCAGGCCGATATCGCGCGTGTTTGGCTTGCGCCCCACCGACACCAAAACGCGGCTAAAGGATTGGCTCGTTTTGCCTTCGCTGGTCTCCAGCGTCACCTCGATCGACTCGCCACGATCGGTCATGGCCGTCACCTTGGTGTTCAGATGAATCGCCGCGAACAGCTTTTCCACTCGCTGCGCCAAGGGGCGCACCAGGTCGCGATCGGCGCCGGGCAATAGTCCGCCGGTCAACTCCACCACCGTCACTTGCGTGCCGAGCGCGGCATACACGGTGCCCATCTCCAGGCCGATGTAACCGCCCCCCACCACGAGCAACGAATCGGGTATCTCCGCCAGCGCGAGCGCGCCGGTAGAATCCATCACGCGAGCGGATTTCAGGTTGAACGCCGGAATCACCGTCGGGCTGGAACCGGTCGCCAGCACGCAATGATCGAACGTCAGTCGACGCTCTTCCAGCGGTTCGTCGCCGATTGGAGTCAGCTCCAGAGTTTGCGAATCAATGAATTCACCGCGCGCCGCGATCACCCGCACCTGCCGCTGCTTGGCCAACTGTTTGAGGCCGCCCGATAGGGTGTCGACCACCTTTTCCTTGCGACTGCGTAGCGCGTCGACATCAATCGCTGGCCGCTCGAATCGCACCCCCCATTCGGCGGATTCGCTCGCCTCGCCGATCACGCGGGCAACGTGCAATAGGGCCTTTGATGGAATACAGCCGCGCAACAGACACGTGCCGCCTAGCCGACGGTCGGCGTCGACCAGCGTGACTTCCATCCCAAGATCGGCCGCCAAAAACGCGGCCGCATATCCGCCGGGACCGCCTCCCAGCACCACCAAGCGACTGTGCATCGTGCGCTTCCTGCTCGCAACTTGTTGTTAACCGAGCATTTTAGCGGTTTTTGCCGCAGGCGCGTAGCGCAGCCTCGGCGAACACTTGAGGGACAGCTAACCGCAGAAACTCGGCGGGCGCTCTACCACTGGCGCCGCGGCGTCCAGAATGGCGCGCCGATCGCGCGACAGCGGCGGATAGATGCGCTGACAATTGATCGTTTGCTTGACGCGCTTCGCTTGGGCGCCTTGCGCCACTACGCGCCGCTCCCAACCCTCGGTGTACACCGCCCCCCAAGCGCCCAGATCGAGCACGGTGACATACCAATCGATCGCCAGCGGCAGCAGCGGCGCGCCGCGCAAGTCGCACACCGCGTTGTGGCCGGCGAAACGCCCCATCGGTCGGCCGTGCTGGCACGACATCACCGATGCATGCCCCTCGTCCAATATCACGCTGGCCGAATCTCCCGCCGCAAAAACATGCGGCACGCCGCGCACGCGAAGAGACTCGTCGACCGGCAACCGGCCCCACCGATCGCGCTCCACTGGAAATAGCTCCGTGAGCGGATTGGCGCGCATCCCGGCGCACCAGACGACGGTGGCCGCCGCGAGCTTCTCGCCTCCCTTTAGCGTCACGCCAGCGGCATCGACCGCTGCGACTTCAATGCCCAGTCGCATCTCGACCCCCAACGCGGCCAGCGCCTGCTCGATCACCGGCCGCGCCGAATCTCCCATGTCGGAACCGACCAGCCGATTGCGGTCGGCCAGAATGACCCGCGGCATCTCGCCCGACTTGTCTCGCGCCGCGATCGTCCGCAAGCGGTCGATCAACTCGGTCGCCGTTTCGATCCCCGTCAGCCCGGCGCCAATCACCAGCGCCGTATATTTGCTTGGCGAGTCCGGTTGCGTGAGGAGCGAGTGCAAGTGCGTGTTGAGTCGTTCGGCGCCGCGATAGGTGTCGACATCAAAGGCCGACTCGGCCAGCCCCGGAATCGGTGGCCGCACTAACTGGCTGCCGAGCGCAAAGATCAGCCGATCGTAGGCCAACTGGCTGACGCCGCCGGCCGTCCGCACCAGCACGGTCCGCGTGGCAAGCCGGATATCGGCGACCTCGCCCTCCACGCGGCGCACGCCAATCGGCTGAAGCACGTCATCCAGCGGCACGCGCGCCTCGGCGAAGGCGGCCTCATAGTTGCGCACCCGAATGCCATGAAACGCATCGCGATTGACCAGCGTCACCTCGACCACGTCTGGTCCCAGGCCCAGCGCGTCCAATTGGCGAGCCGCCGCCGCGGCGCTCCATAGCCCGGCAAATCCGCCACCTAGCACCACAATTCTCTGCACGCTCATGTCTGCTGCTCCGCTGCGACCATGCGTCGTACTCCACCATCAGAACCTAGCGCGCATCATCCCGGCCGACAACTGGTCGAGAAGGGTGCGGCCGGCAGCGCCCGCCCGCGTTCAATCTTCAATTTGCTGAATTCAGAACTCGAATGCGCCATTACCGAAAACTCCGAGAACGCGCTCCCGCCGCCACCCGATTCGAAATGTCATAAGACATTGATGCACACAACCTTTCAACATAACTACAGCCGTCATAAATCAAACCGGTCATCGGAGTTTTCGGAGTTCACTCCCCTAATTCTTCGTTTGTAGTGCAACTCGATCAGCGAGCGATTTGAGTTGCGCGGCGCTGTTGCTTTGGCAATTCCAATGCAGCGGCAATACCGCCGATAGTTTCCTCACAAACTCTTTGCTTTTTGGACCACCACTTTGGTAGCCTGCGGTCAATCAATTGTTTGAGGGATTGGGAGCCTGAATTTGTCCGCCGATGATGACCTTTATCTAGGCGCCACAACCGGCGGCAGCATTTACGTCGGCACTGTCGGCGAAGGACTATGGCGCAGCCGCGACCGGGGAGAGTCCTGGACGCGGCTCAAGGGCGGCATCCTCTCCGAGTGCGATGTGCGCGCCATTGTCATCGATCCGTCAGACGAAGGTCGCATGTGGCTCGGCACGAACGAAGGGGTCTTTTATTCCACCGACGCCGGTGACGCCTGGACCGCCTGCGGCGGGGAACTGGCCGAAACGGTCGTCTGGTCATTGGCCCTGTCGCCGCATGATCCGGCGGTGCTATTGGCGGGCGCTCGCCCCGCGCGCGTCTTCCGCTCGGCCGACGGTGGACGCTGTTGGCAGCGACTGCCGATTCCGGTCGACGAGCGCTGCGTCAATCCCGCGGTACGGTTCAATCGCGTCACCACGGTCGCCTTCGACCCGGCCGACGCGCGCCGGATGTGGGTCGGTGTCGAGATTGGCGGCATCTATACCAGCCAAGACGACGGGCAGACCTGGATCGAGCGCCGCGCCGGCCTGTCGTCGCTCGATATCCATGGACTGGCCATTGTTCCGCTAGATGGACATCGCCGCCGACTGGTCGCCAGCACCGACAACGACATCAACCACAGCCACGACGAAGGCGCCACCTGGCAACCGCAAAACGTCACCGCGCAGTTTCCGCATCGCTACTGTCGCGGCATTGCGCAACAACCGGGCCAACCGCGTGTGCTGTACCTTGGCAATGGCGACGGTCCGCCCGGCTCGGCCGGCGCCGCGCTGCGGTCGACCGATGGCGGCGCCACCTGGACTCCGCTCCCCTTGCCGGGCGTGATCAATAGCACCATCTGGAACTTTGCCATGCACTCGGCCGCGCCCAAAGTGGTGCTGGCCTACAGCGTCAGTGGTCAGGTTTTCGACTCGGCGGACGGCGGCGCCAGTTGGCAAAAACTCCGCCGCGAATTTGGCGAAATCCGCGCCCTCGCCTGGACGCCATAAGTCGGTGTCCGCCGTCAAAATTCGCCCGATCAGCGCCCCTTCCCCCGGTTCGGGGGTTGTCCCATTCCGCCGATTGTTTTCGCTAGCGCCCATAGGGTAAACTCAGCGTTCCCAGCCGGCCGCCATTGGCCGTCGGGATGACACACTTCTTATCCCGCACTGCGGCGCACAGGAGAGCAGACACCCATGGCGATCGAACACACCAAGCAAATCTTTGAGGAACTTCCCAGCCGTTTCAACGCGAGCAACGCCGCGGGCTGGAACACCACGATCCAGTTCAACATCTCCGGCGCCAAAGGGGGCGACTACGTGGTCGATGTCAAGGATGGCGCCTGCGAAGTGAAGAATGGCGCAGCCGACAAGGCCTCGGCCACCATCACCACCTCTGACGACACCTGGATCGGCATCGTCGAAGGCCGAGTCAACCCGATGACCGCCTTCACGCTCGGCCAGATCAAGGTGACCGGCAACATCGCCGACGTCATGAAGTTGCAGAACATGCTCAAGGCCTAACTGGCTCTGCGCCGCTCAACACGCAGCGAACCGCGCAACACGGTGTGCGCGGGCAGCAACCATCTCGGGCTCTCCGCCGCGCGCCGGTCGAGAGTCCGTTTTTATTGACGGCAAACATGACGCGATTTGCTTCCGCGCTCTCCACGCTTTCCGACACCGGCGCCGCCACGCGCGAGGCGCTGGGCGCCGCGCTCGCGCGGCTGGGCGGTGCGCCTCATCTGGCGCTGGTCTTCGTATCGCATCATCACGCCGACCAACTGGAGCAACTCGCCGCCGATTTGAAGCGCGGCCTCGGCGGCGCCGCACTGTTGGGTTGCACGGGCGAATCAATCGTGGGGGGCGACCGCGAGATCGAGGAAGCTCCCGCCGTGGCGCTGTGGTTGGCCAGCTTGCCGGAGACAAGCATTGTGCCGATGCACCTTGAGTTCGAGCAGACGGCCGAAGGGCCAACGGTGCTCGGCTGGCCCGACGAACTGCCGCAGCCGTGGCCGCAAACCTCCGCGCTGATCGTGCTGGGCGAGCCGTTCAGCTTTCCCGCTGATCTGCTGCTGGAGCGATTGAATCAAGAGCAGCCGCGCGTGCCGGTGTTCGGCGGCATGGCCAGCGGCGGCCATCAGCCGGGACAAAATCGGTTGCTGCTCGGCAATCGCGTGCTGGACGAGGGGGCGGTGGCGGTGTGGATCGACGGCGCCGTGCAAGTGCGCGGGCTGGTGTCGCAAGGCTGCCGGCCGATCGGCCGACACTTTGTCGTCACCAAGGCCGAGCGCAACTTGATCTTTGAGCTGAGCGGGCGGCCGGCAATGGAGCAATTGCACGCGGTTTACGGCGAGCTGACCGCCGAGGACCAGCAACTGGTGCGCGGCGGCCTGCATGTGGGTCGCGTCATCAACGAATACCAGGATCAATTCGCCCGCGGCGACTTTTTGATTCGCAACGTGATCGGCGCCGACACCGATCGCGGCGTGATCGCGATTGGAGATTATGTGCGGCCGGGTCAAACCGTGCAGTTTCATCTGCGCGACGCGGCCAGCGCCGACGACGACTTGAGACAACTGGCGGCACACTTAAAACCGGAGATTGACCCTCACCAATTCGGCGCGCTGCTGTTCACCTGCAACGGCCGCGGCACGCGGTTGTTCGACGCGGCCGACCACGACGCTCGCGCGTTGGTCGACAGTTTTGGCGCGTTGCCATTGGCTGGCTTCTTTGCCCAGGGAGAAATGGGCCCTGTCGGCGGCAAAAACTTTCTGCATGGCTTCACCGCCAGCGTGGCGCTGTTGGGGCCGCGCGACAAGTAGCAGCTTATTCGGGCGGCGGCTCGCTGTCAGTCGGGGGAGGTCCGCGATGCTCGTACTCGTCGATTTCGGCGTGGTCGATCGGCCGTTCGGCGCCGGCGGCGGCGATGATCCAGATTTCGCCAAATAGCTCCTGTTGCTCGGCCACAACGCGCTGGTGGCGCATCAATTCCAGCACCGCCAGAAAGACGCCGATCAATTGCGACTTGTGCATTTGCGCGGTGAACAACTGCGAAAAGGGCACGCGCCCGGCGCGCTGCAATCGCTGCTGAATCCGTTCCATGTAGACGTGAATCGGGGTGTCGTCGTACACGATGCTCGACGGCGGCGGACCGGCGTTCTCGCGCAACACGCGGCTGAACGCCGCGACCAGATCCCAAAGCTCCGCGTCGCGCAGCGGTTCTGCCTCGCCGGCCGATCCCGCCGCCGGCGCATCGCTCGACAGCCGCGGAAAGCGCTCCTGCCAGGCGCGGCCGCGCTCTTCGAGCATGCTGGCCGCTTCACGGTATTTGCGATACTCCAGAAGTTGGCGCACCAGGTCGTGGCGCGGTTCGTCGACCGGCTCCGCTTCTTCTCCCCCGCGCGGCAACACCATCCGCGACTTGATCTCGATCAGCGTGCTGGCAATCTCCAGAAATTCCCCCACCGTGTTCAAATCCAACTCGCGCAGCACGTCGAGATAGCGCAGATATTGCTCGGTGATGCCCGCCAGCGAGACTTCGGTGATCTCCACCTCGTGCTTACGGACCAGATGCAGCAACAAATCGAGCGGTCCGCGAAAGACGTCGAGCTGAATACGAAAGTCCATCATGTCGGCTCAAATCTTGTCGCCCGGACATTATCAATTTTGAGCCGTTCGGCGAGTGCGTCGAACGGCTTTTCTCATTGTGGGGACAAGCGTTGTGTGGATGACGATGCGGTTCAACAGATGGTCCTTATATATCGACCGGAACGGTTCCGCTATACTGATCTCTCGCTGTGCCAAGGACTTACGGGAGTTCTAATCCGGCCACCAGTAACCCATCGAAGATCCGTCGATTCGTGATCTCCGAATCATCCCATCTAGGAGCGGCAACTCATCATGAAACGCTGCGACATGATATCCTTCGCGCTCGTGTTAACATTTCTATTCGTCTCCTTTCCAAGCCGTGTAGAAGCTCAGTCCAAACCCAACATCGTGGTCATCATGACCGATGACGTCGGTTGGGGCGATTTGGGCTGCTACGGCGGTGGAGCGATGCGCGGCGCGCCGACACCCAATCTCGACAGGATTGCCGCTGAGGGGATGCGCTTCGTCAATTACTACGGCCAGTCGAGTTGTACCGCCGGTCGCGCATCGTTTATCACTGGCCGCATCCCGATCCGAACCTCGCTCTCTTGCGTCATGGCGCCGGGCGATCCCAATGGGCTGACCAAAGTCACGCCGACGATCGCGCAGGCCCTCAAGGCACAGGGCTATACCACCGTGCAGCTGGGCAAGTGGCACCTGGGCGACCAGCCCGCCAATTTCCCGACCGCCAACGGTTTTGGCGAGATGTATCACATGACGCCCTATTACGCGGGCGTCTATGCCTATGAGGACCTGGACCTACACCCCAATTTTCCCAAGAACGACCCGGAGTTCCAGAGGACGTGGAAGAAGCTCGCCGTGCTCTCGGAGTTCGAGGGGAAAGCGGGCGAAAAGGCGAAGGTTACCACCGAGAACTTCGGCTACGAGAATCTCAAAACCGGCGACGACATCATGCGCGCCAAGGCCATCGACTGGCTCAAGGCGCACGCCAAGGACGACAAGCCATTCTTCATGTACTTGAACTTTCTGAAGCTGCACAATCCCAACAATCCATCTGACCGTTTCAAGGGCAAGTCGCCGGGCGGTGGGGGCTACCTCGACAGCCTCATGGAACTCGACGACAACACCGGGCAGGTTGTGCAAGCGCTCCGCGACCTGGGCATCGACAAGAATACCCTGGTGGTTTGGACGACCGACAACGGCGCGTGGGTCGATGCTTGGCCGGACGCAGGATATACGCCGTTTCGGGGGACGAAGGGATCGAGCTTTGAAGGCGGCTTCCGCGTGCCGGCGATTGCCTGGTGGCCAGGGCACATCAAGCCCGGCTCGGTCAACATCGACATGTTCTCCCATTTGGACTGGTGGCCGACATTCGTCACGCTCGCGGGCGGCACACCGCCCCCGCACCAATGGAAGGACAACGACGGCAAACCAATCATCTTCGACGGCATCGACTTGTCTGATTCGTTGCTGGGCAAGGGACCGGGTAGACGCGAGATGTTCGCCTATTTCAACGGCCAGACATTCGGCGGGATGCGCGTGAAGCAGTATAAGATGCTGTTCACGGCGAAGGACACCTGGATGGGTCCCGAGCAGCTCCTGAAGTTCCCTGCGGTGTACAACCTCCAGTGGGACCCGGGTGAGCAGTACGACATGGCCTTCAATGGCGCGGCCCCGACGCGCGCGCTCACAACCTCACCGGGCCGCTACACCGGTCAGGACAACGGCTGGATCGGCGTTTACATCAACCCGTACCTGATCGAGTTCTTCGAGGAGCTGAAGACGCACCCGAACATCCCGTACAAGCCGTGGGGTGAGGGATTGCACGAAATCATTCCGCCGGCGCACCGGTAGGCGCCGGTATTATGTCAGGGAACTTCGGTGGCTGGAGCCGTGTGGTTCAAGCCCTTGCATGCCCCGCATTCGACCAGCGCGATCGGTCGGATTGGTTTCTCTCCATCCGTGAGCAATGCTAGGTCAAAGCGAACGAATCTGACATTGCGTCGGCCAGTCGTCGCAATCCGGGTAGCCAGTTCCGGATTCCGGTCATGAAAAGTTCTATTGTCGTCCTGTCGCCCCGGCGGTCGCCTTCCCTTGTGCGGCGCAGCATAGCAATCTTTGCGAGTCGGCCGAAACCCCGTCCCGCCGCCGCGCCGTGCGACCTAAGTGGTTGCCACGCCTGCACATTCTCGAACTGGCGGGCCACTTTACGGGCAACTACGATAGTAATGGTCGCGGCGCTGCGCACGGACACTAGCTGGTGAGCCGACGCCGACGATCCACCCGCCCGCATTTTCCCGCCTCACGTAAAACTCATCGTTGGAGCGATCCCGTGCGAAACGGCGCTTTCTCTTGGTTGTTGCTGCTTGCGGTCTGCGGACTGCCCCATTCGCTGGCGGCTCAAGAAAACACTCCTCCTCCTGCTGCGGCCGAGCCGGCTGCTCCCAAGGTCGAAGCCGCGCCCCAGGTGGAACCCGCTCCCGCGTCCGAACCCGCTCCCAAGCCAGAGGCCGCGCCGGTCAAGCCACCCGCGCCGCAACCTGCGCCAAGTCCTAAGCCGGCGCCAGTGGCGACAGCAAAACCATCTGGCATTTTCGATCGCCTCGCCGATCCGCAGATGCAGGCCCAATTGGGACTCACCGCCGAGCAGAATGAGGCGGTCAAGAAGATCATCGCCGAGCGCGACGCCGCGCTAGCGCAGGCCCCGGCGGACGACCACGCCGCCGTCTTGGTCGACGCCGAAAAGCGAATCTCCACAGTTCTCTCCCCCGCCCAGCGCGAGCATCTGGCGTCGGTCGACGCGCTCGACAAACTGCGCTTACGCTTCAGCTTTCGCTACCAGCCGTGGGCCGACGTGTTGAGCTGGTTCGCGGAGCAAGCGGGCCTTTCGTTGGTGCTCGACGCTCCGCCGCCCGGAACCTTCAACTACTCCGACACGCGCGAGTACACCGTGCCGGAGGCGATCGACCTGTTGAATGGGGTGTTGCTTGGCAAAGGCTACACTCTGCTCCGCCGCGAGCGGATGTTGATGCTGGTCGATCTGGCAAATGGCCTGCCAATCGACCTGGTGCCGCGCGTGACGCTCGACGAGTCGGCGCGCCGCGGCAAGTACGAACTGGTGAGCGTGGTCTTTCCGATCGACGAGCGCAACCCAGAGGATGTGAAGACCGAAATTCAACCCTTGCTCGGCACACATGGCCAGATTTCCTTGTTGCCGAAAACGAAGCAAGTCCTGGTGACCGACACTGCGGGCAAGATGAAGCCGATCGAGGCGGTGATCCAATCGATGCCGGGGCCCGCCAAGCCTGAGCCGAAGCCCGAGCCACCGAAGCCGCAACTGGCGGTGTTGCCGCTGGAGGGTCTGGACGCCAAGGCCACCGTCGATATTCTGTCCGCGTTGTTTCCGGATGTGAAGCTGGTCCACGACGCCAAGGTCGATCAGCTCATGGCGCACACCACGCCGGAGAAGCAAACCGCTATTCTGGCGGTGTTGACGCAACTTCGGTCCGACGCCGCGGCTGACAAAAAGCCTCGCCTGGAGAAGTATCCGGTCAAACAGGAGGATCGCGACGAGCTGATCACGCTATTACGCGTCGTCGCTCCCGACGCGACGCTGCGCTTTGATCGCGACTCTGGCGAACTGATTGCCTGGGCCACCCCCGAGCAGCACGCAGCGATAGCTCAAAACATCGAAAAGCTTGGCCAATCGGCGGCCGCCGCGGGCGAGCGCCAGTTAGAAGTGCATCCGATGCGCAAGAGCGATCCCTCCGCCGCGCTCGCGATCTTGCAGAAGATGTTGCCCGAGGCGCGGCTGGCGGTCGATACCGCCACCAAGAGCGTAGTGGCGCTGGCCACCGCCGACGATCAAAATGCGATCCGCGCCACCATCGAGCAATTGGAAGCCAACACACTGGCCAAGCCGACGCTGAAAAGCTATCCGCTCACGGTGCAACAAAGCAAACGGGCCCAGGCGGCCCTCACGGCGCTGGCCGCCGATCTGCCGGGCGTGCGCGTTGTGCCCGTCGGTTCCGACAAGGGCCTGACCGTCTTCGCCACCGAGGAGCAACACGCACTGGTTTCCAACATTATCGAGCAGGTCAGCAAAGAGCCAGACACCGACGAAGCGTTGGAGGTGCGCAGCTACCGCATCCGCACCGCCGATCTCACTAGCGTGCTGACGGTGCTGCAAACCTTGCTCCCGGATGTGAAGTTCGTCAGCGACGCCAAGGCAAAACAGATCATTGCCTGGGCTCGCCCCGCCGACCAGGACAAGGTGCGCCAGACGGTCGAACAGCTCGATCAGGAATTGCCGGAAGACGAGCGGATGGAACTGTTGTCCCATCCGCTGGGCGAGGCCAGCGCGGACGCGGTGCTTGGCGTGCTCCGCACCGTGTTGCCGACAGTGCAAGTCGTCTCCGACTCGAAGAACAGCAGCCTGGTCGCCTTTGCCGCCAAGCGCGATCAACAAGTGGTACGCCGCGCGATTGAGCAAGCTCAGCCCAACACGCCGGAGGCCGAGCGGATGAAGGCTGTCGTCTACGAAGTACACGACGCCGATCCGTTGCAGTTGAGTTCGATGCTCGCCAGCGTCTATCCGACCGCGCGCTTCTCGGGCGACCGCGCCGCCATGAAGTTGATCGCCTGGGCCAAGCCGGCCGATCACGAGTCGATTGCGGCGACCGTCGAGAGCATGCGCAAGCAAGAGTCGCCCGAACGCGAATTGAAGTCCGTCGTCTACCATCCCAAGTCAACCAATATCGCCACCCTGCTCGCCGACCTGCGCGTCTTGGCGCCCGATGCTCGGCTAGCCGGCGATCCCCAGAATGGGTCGCTTGTCGTTTGGGCAAACGAACAAGATCACGCCAAGATTCGCCAGACCATCGAGGGGCTGGACGCGGCCGACGCCAATCCACATGCGCTAGTGGCGCAAATCTACCGCCCCAAGACAGCCGACGTGACGACGCTGTTGGCTGACTTGCGGGCGCTAGTTCCCGAGGCGCGGCTAGTGGCCGACGCCAAGCACACCGCGCTCATCGCCTGGGCCAATGCCGCCGATCACGCGAAGATCAAGGCCACCGTTGATGGCCTGGACGCGGTCGAGCCGGGTGGCGATCGCCGTGTCGCCATCTATCAGGCGGCCGATACGGACGCTTCGACCCTAATGTTGCTGCTACAGGCCGCCGTCCCCGAAGCTCGCTACGTCCCCGACACGCGCTCCGGCACAGTGATGGCTTGGGCCAGCGCCGACCAACACGCCACATTGCAGGAGGCGGTGCAACAAATCGGCACGAATGATGATGCGCTCAACAAGCGCATCGCCAAGGTGTATCGCTTTGAAAACTCAGACGCCAATGCCGCGCTCGCCGTTTTGCGTCCCTTGGTGCCCTACGCCTATCTGGCGGTTGACGCGCGCACTGGCAGCCTGGCGGCCACGGCCTCGCCAACCGAACACGAACTGATCCAAGCCACCGTCGAAGGGCTGGAAAAGGCAAAGCCCACTGGCGATCGCCACGTCGCCGTCTATCAAGCGGCAGATACCGACGCCGCAACGCTGATGTTGCTGCTGCAGGCCGCTGTCCCCGAAGGTCGCTATGTCCCCGACACGCGATCCGGCACGGTGATGGCTTGGGCCAGCACCGACCAACACGCCACACTGAAAAAAGCGGTGCAACAAATCGGCACGAATGATGATGCGCTCAACAAGCGCATCGCCAAGGTGTATCGCTTTGAAAACTCAGACGCCAATGCCGCGCTCGCCGTTTTGCGTCCCTTGGTGCCCTACGCCTATCTGGCGGTTGACGCGCGCACTGGCAGCCTGGCGGCCACGGCCTCGCCAACCGAACACGAACTGATCCAAGCCACCGTCGAAGGGCTGGAAAAGGCAAAGCCCACTGGCGATCGCCACGTTGCCGTCTACCAAGCGGCAGATACCGACGCCGCAACGCTGATGTTGCTGCTGCAGGCCGCTGTCCCCGAAGGTCGCTATGTCCCCGACACGCGCTCCGGCACGGTGATGGCTTGGGCCAGCGCCGACCAACACGCCACGCTGAAGGAAGCAGTCGATCATCTCGATGCCACCGACGCGTCGGCCAACAAACGGGTCGCCAAGGTGTATCGCTTCAAGAATGGCGACGCCAGCGCGGCTCTCTCCGTGCTGCGATCACTGGTGCCGTACGCGTATCTGGCGGTCGATGCCCGTACCGGCAGCCTGGCTGCCACTGCGCTGCCCAGCGAGCACGAGCAGATCGCCGCCATGGTCGAGCAAATGGAAGGAACGGGCGCTGGACTCGCCGACTTGCAGCTACGAGTTTATTCTGTCGATTCGGCCGATCCTGCCAATGTGCTCGACATGCTTCGCGACCTCTTCGCGCAGCGCCCCGAGGTGCGGTTTGCCGTCGACTCCAAGTCGGGCAAGCTGGCGGCCTGGGCCATGCCGTCGCAGCACCAGTCAATTGAAGAAGTCATCCAGCGCGTTGCTGGCCCCGGCGATGAGGTCGACGATCGCCAGGTGGAGGTGTATCCGCTCGGCGCGGCCGATCCCGAAAGCGTGGCGCGCGCCCTGGAGGCTATGTACGCCAATGATCGTCAGGTGAAGATTGTGCCCGACGAACGCGGCGGATTTGTCACTGTCTGGGGAAGTCCGGCGGTGCAGGCCAGCGTGAGGGCGGTCATCGAGCAGATGCAACAAGGGCAGGATCAGGAGGTGGCGGTCTTTGCCTTGGAGGTGATCGACCCCTACACGGCCCAAACCTCCGTTGAGGAACTCTTTGGCGACCCTCGATCCCGAGGCCGGGCGGGCGCGCCGCGCATCGAGATCGATCCCGATGGTCACCAACTGCTGGTCCGCGCCAACAAGGACCAATTGGCGCAGATTCGCCAACTGCTGGCCAAGATGGGAGAGACGCAGTTGGCGACGACCTCGACGACCAGCGATCGGCGGATGCGCGTCTTGCCGATCAGCGAGCGTAGTTTGAAGGCGGCGCTGACTCAGATCGAGCGCGTGTGGCCTAAGCTGCGCGATAATCCGATTCGCGTTGTCACCCCGTCGGCGCTGGCGCCAACGATGCGCAATGATCGCTTGCAGCGCGAAGCGGACTCGGCCGAACCCATAACGCACGAACCAGACGCGCCTCTCAGCGACGAAGGGGGAGGTGGCTGTGAACAGGTCGCAGCCGCCGAGCCGGAAGCAACCGGCGAGCAAACGGAAACCAGTGGCCCCGCCGCAGACGAATCCGCCGCCGAGGCCAGTGCGCCGGCCGACGATCAACCAGCGCCTTCAGCACAAGAAGCGGCGGCGCCGCCGCAAGACAAGCCCGCGGCGCCGGCCATCGTCATCGCGCCGTCCGGCGACAGCATCACCATTTCGTCCGACGATCCCGAGGCCCTCGATCAATTCGAGCAGATGCTCAAATCGTTCGTGCAACGCGGCGGCGCGGGCGGGCGTGAATTTTCGATCTTCAATCTCAAGCGCGCCAATGCGATCAATGTGGCCGAGACGTTGCAAAATGTCCTTACGGGGGGCGGTTTCGGCTTTCGTGGTTTCTCCAACGCCACTGTTGTGCCCGACCAGCGCTTGAACGCCGTCATTGTGCAAGCCAACCGCAACGACATGGGGATGATCGAAAGTCTGATTGAAACGCTCGATTCCGAGGAATCCACGGCGCAAGGCGCCGGTCCCAAGCCCAAGCTGATTCCGGTCAAAAACACCGACGTCGAACGAATCGCCGCAATTTTGCGAGACATCTACAAGACGCAACTTACCGCCGGGGGCGCGCGGAGGCAGATGCCTCTGCCACAACGCATGCCGCGCGAAATGGCGGCCTTGATTCAGCAGATCAATGCCACCAACACCGGTCCGGAGATGACGATTGGCGTCGATCAGGCGACCAACAGCTTGGTGGTGTCGGCGCCGCCGCCGCTGTTGTCCGAGATCGAAACTCTCGTGGCGACGCTCGATGAGCAGTCCAACGCCTCGAAACCAACCGTGCGCGTGGTCGCTCTCAAGAACATCAGCACCAAGGCGCTGGAAAAGGCGCTGGAGAATATGCTCCAGGAGAATCGGCGCCGCTCTCGAATCAGTCAATAACGCGCTGCGGTTTGCGCCGACAGACAGATCCGCCCAAAGGGTCGCGGCGGCACGATTGCTTGCACGTTCGTCGACGGGCACCAGGGATCGCGGACGTGAGATGACAGCACTCGATGAACAACGGCGTCAACTCGTGGAGCAGCTTGCGGCTCGTGGAATCCGCGATTCGAACTAATAGTCCGTCAACTCGAATTGCTTGATTGCGGAGTACAAAAGCAGCAGCGTGAAGCCCAGCGACGCGGCGACCGACAGGAGCGGATGAAAGCCCCCCTGCTCAATCACCGCAGTAATTGCCGCGGGCTGAGCAAAGTCGCTGGCGGCATCTAGCGAGTTGTAAAGCAGCACGCCCAGGTCGGCCGGTTTCGGCAGCACCCAGTAACCGACCTCGGCCATCCACGATAGGCCGCCGGAGAACAACGAATTGGAGTCGCGATGCGCCTCGACCACTAGCGCATGACGGCCGTAGTTCATGCCCCAGCACACTGCCCAAAACACGATCGACCCGAACACACAGACCACAGTGCTGCGACTGACCACCGCCAGAAACGCGGACAAGCCGAAGAAGATCGCAAAGTGCAGCACAAAGAGTGGCGCAGCCAGCAAGTAATTGGCGTCCCAGATACCGGTCTTCACTCCCAGTGCGAGCCAAGTGACTCCTACAAACAATACGCCGTGAAACGTCACAAACACCAGCACACCTAGATACTTGCCCGCCAGCAGCACCCAGCGCGGCTGCGGTTTGGCCAATAGCACGGAGATCGAACGCGCATCGAGAAATCCGGGCAGAAAGCCGGCGGTCCACATCAGCGCCAACATCACGCCTAGCGTATCGGCCACGCCGCCCGCCAGAATCAGTTCGAGGCTATGCACCGCGCCGCGGGCATCGCGCGCTAGCGGGATGTGCACCGCGCCAAACCCCAGGCAGAACTCGCCGCGCACCACCTGCACGCCCGACGATTCAAGCCGCTGGGCGTCTTTGGCGTCGGGATCGTTGGCCGGGAGAAAATCGGGCGATTCGCCTACGATCGCCAACGACGACGCGCCGACAATCGAAACACTCAGGCACAAAAGCGCGCAGAGCGAGGTGACGCCCAGCAGCAGCCAAAACACGCCATGCGCCAGCGATTGGCGAAAGGTGTCTCGCGCTAGCGCGAGCAAGGTTCGTACGGCGTCGCTGGCTTTCATGGCGCGCTCCCCGCGTAATATGGCTCTAGCGCCGCTTCGATCGTCCACATCGGCGAGGGGTCCGCGCATTCCATGCTGGTTGGCCTCGCCAGTTCGTTGGGCGTGCCGACAAAGCACAAGCGCCCTCCGGTCAGCACCGCGATCTTGTTGCAGAGCGCCTCGACCTCGATCAACGCGTGCGAAATGAGGATTGTCGTCTGCTTCTGTCGGCGACGGTCGAGCACGACCTGGCGCATCAGCCGCCGCGCCT
>JAIBBY010000067.1 GCA_019694455.1 Pirellulales bacterium | reverse complement strand
TCGGCGCCGGGAAATTGGCAAATGCGCTGCGTACGAGGTACGGCATCACCGCCGTCAGCGATCCATCCCCACCCTGCGTTTGCGCCGTCACCTGATAAACGCGCTTACCGGTGGCTGCCTCGTCAATTTCCACGTGATAGGCATAGAACGGCACCTGCACGTTGGTATCCACATATTGCGGCCCCCATGGGCCCCACGGCCCCCAAGGGCTACGCCATGGCCCCCAGGGCCCCGGCCCCCAATACGGATCCGGGTACACGGGCTCGCGCACCTGCACGAGCCGCGTGGCGGTCGAGTAGTCCAGGCGGACCAAATAGCGTGCGCTGGCACGGGGCACGCTGGAAAAACCGTGGGCGGCCAGTTGGTCCGATGTCCAGGCCTCGTAGGTCTGGCGTTAGAGATCATTTTGCTGCGCCGCAGTGTGCTGGCCACGGCCGCCAGTGGAGCATTGGCCGCGGCGATTTTTGGCGCGGTGGTCTGGTCGCGGCCGACGGCTGCGCCGTACACCGAGGACTCAATCGCCGCCGCGGCGCGCGAGGCCTTTGCCAACGATCAGCCCGGCTCGCTCTTGGAGCAGAAGGCGCCCCCACCTGGTTTTCCGGTCAGCTCGATTGTCGGTACGCCCGCCGGCGCGCGTTGGCGCAAGCTGCCGTCGTTTCTGGGGCGCAGCGCAGTGGTCTATCAGCTTCGTCGCGGACCAACGCGGGGCGATTTGTTTGTTGTTCGGCTGGCCGCCTCACCGCGCGCACCGAAGATCGAACTGAGCCGCGTGCCGGTCAGCCCGCAACCGGTCAGCACGGCCGGCATGACCTCGGCCGTGTGGCGCGAGCAAGGTTTGCTGTTTGCGCTAGTGGTCGAAGGGGGGGATGGCGAATACCGGCGTTTCATCGCCGCGCATCCGGTGGTGGCCATGCTGGCGCCGGCGCGGCAGCGCTAGCAGATTGGCGAATTGCCACTATGCCTTTGCCGCATTTTCGGCAAACTCTTCTTCACCTGCAAAGTCGCTCTGACCGAATCGGTTTATAGGAGCGCGGTTGCATGATTGGATCGCGCCGTGAGTCGATTGCTTTGGCATACCATGGTCGGGGGGAACTCGATGAAGATAACTGTCGCATTGATCGCGTTGTCGATCTGCTTTCCGCTGGTCGCGTTCGGCCAACAAAAGCCCATGCCGCCGCAGGGCGAGGCGGCCAACGCCTCGCTCGACGCGCCGCTCTCGCTGGGCGAACTGACGCCGACGCCGGACATGTGGTTCTACGAACAAGAGATGAAGAACTACATGAACCCCCAGTTAGCGGTGCGCCGCAAGGCGGAATTTCGCGCCGCGCAGCGCCAATTGCGCTTGGCGGCGCAAAAGTGGTACGGTGTCGATAATCAACGGCCGACGGCGATTCATACGCCATTTCAGGGGGGCACGTACGCTCCCAGCTATGGCGGCGGACGCGACCCGAACCGCTGGTCGGGCCGCTCCAGTCCCACGATCGTTCTGCAGTCGAAGCGCGACAACTACCGTGGCGTTTGGTGAGCCATGCCTCGCCTGACGATGTGGAGCAGAAGGTGATCGCGGATTTCTACTCCGAGCCGCGAGCGCAGTCCGCGCGGTGGCAACTCGCCAAATCGCGAATGATCTCGCGGTTTGGCGAATAATTCGCGCGGACCGGCGAACGCAACCTAAGGCCGCCAACTGGCGACTGCCGGGAAGCTGGGCTATCTTCGAGGCGAGAATCCGCTGGGGACTCTCGCCTCTTTATTTCAGGCAACGCATGCAGCTACTCGCGAGACGTTATGACACGGGCCGCTTGGCGCAGTTTGAAGTTCGCGACGGTCGCGTGCGCTCGGTACGCGATTGTGAAGAGGAGCCAGCGCCGCGCGACCCTTGTTGGATTGCGCCGGGTCTGGTCGACATTCAGATCAATGGTTATGGCGGCCAGGAGTTCAGTTCGCTCGAATTGACGCCAGAGAAGGTGGCCGCCATCGTGCGCGAACATGAGCGGTTTGGCGTGACGGCGCTTTGCCCCACGCTGACCACGCAGGCCGACGACGTCTTGCTGCACGGATTGGCGATGATCGCGCGGGCCTGCGAGTCGTCCCCGGCCGTGGAGCGCGCGGTGGTCGGCATTCATGTGGAGGGGCCATACATCTCCACGGAGGACGGGCCACGCGGGGCGCATCCGCGCGAACATTGCCGGGCGCCCGACTGGGGCCATTTTCGCCGGTTCCAGGAGGCGGCCGGGGGGCGCATCGCGCTGGTCACCCTGTCGCCGGAGTATGACGAGGCGCCCGATTTCATCGCCCGCGCTACGGCGTCGGGCGTGCGCGTGGCGCTGGGACATACGGGCGCCGATTCTCAGCAGATACATCGCGCGGTCGACGCCGGCGCGCGGCTGTCGACACATTTGGGCAATGGAGCGCACCGCCAATTGCGGCGGCATCCCAACTACCTCTGGGATCAACTGGGCGAAGATCGACTGGCCGCCAGCTTGATCGTTGATGGGCATCATCTGCCGCCCGAGGTGGTGCGGACGTTTGTCCGCGCGAAGTCGGCAGAGCGAATCGTTTTGGTGAGCGACGTGTCGGGGTTGGCTGGTTTGCCGGCGGGACGCTATGTGTCTAGCGGATGCGAGTTGGAGATCTTGCCTGATGGCCGGCTGGTCATCGCTGGCCAGGACCAATTGCTGGCTGGCGCTTCGCGGCCGATTGGCGATGGCATTGTGAACGTGATGCGGTTTGCGGGGGTTGATCTGCGGGCAGCGATCGAGATGGCCTCGACGCAGCCGGCGTCGCTATTGGGAAAAGAGTGCGGCGGACTGCGCCCCGGCGACGTGGCCGATTGGATTCTGTTTCGGCTTGTGCCTGCGGAACGGCCGACAAGTCTTGAGGTGGTGGCGACGCTCCGCGCGGGGGAGGTCGTTTATGGCGCGATTGATTAACTATTGGGGCGCCTTGAGGGCGCGCAAGTAGGCGTACAGATCGGCGATTTCCTGATCGCCAAGCCCCTTGAGCAATCCGTCGGGCATGAGGGAGCGGTCGCTCGGCTCCAGCGAAAGCAGTTGGTCCCCTGTCACACGCAGCAGCGTATCGGGCGCGGTTTGCAGCAACGTGCCATCGGGCGATTCGTAGACAATCAGGCCGTGATGCACATGGCCATCGCGTGTGCTGATCGCGGTGGTTGGATAGGTGGGCGAGACGGTACGACTGGGATCGACGATTTCGGCGAACAGGTCGGCTGCGCTCAAGCGATCGGCCGCGCCGGCCAGATCGGGGCCCAGACGCTGATTGGCCGATTTGCCCGCCTCGCCATGACAGCGGACGCACTGTTGCTTGACGTACACCGCGCGGCCGGCCGTTGGCGAGCCTTGGGACAGCGGAATTGTGGGCAAGCGACCCAGCAGTTCGGCCGCTGATTCGCCGGCGGCGCCAACAGTTTTTGCGGATTGTGGATATTTCGCGCGGGCCCAGGCGAAGATCGGTTCATAGGCTTGGGCTAGCGATGGCGCGGTGGTTTCGTCGATCTCGAAACGTTCCCCGGCCCACTTGCTCAGTAGGGCGGCGAGCGCTTGACGAGGCTCATGCGACGGCCATGGCGACGGCGTGGGAGAGCTCTCCTTGATGGGGCGCACATGGCACAGGCGATCGAGCGCGCCGATCGCGGCGGCGACTTCGTCGGCGGTGGGATCGCCGCTGCCTGTTTCCACCAAGGCCGTGGCGCAAGCGGTGACAACCGCTTCGTTCAGCGATGCCAGGCCGACGACCCAGACAGGGCGATCTGCGGGGCGCTTGTGTCGCGCAAGCTCCAGCGTCACACGTTCTCGCGATGCTGGGTCTTCGGCATGCGTCCGCAGCAGCGGCAACGCCTCGTCGGCGGGCAAGTAGCGGGTTAACTCAGCCACATCGGCCGACCATTCGCCGGAGGCGTCAGACTGTTCAATCGCGGCAAGTAGATTGCGGGCGGCGAGGGGCTTCAGGTCATCGGCAACGCGCAGCGCGAATAGCGTATGCTCGGGCAAACAGTACCGATCGCAGTCGATCAGTTGACTTTCCAAGTTGGGATCGCGCGTGCGCAGCCCGACGAACAGCTCGGAGACTCGTTCGGGCCACATGCGGCTCGGATACTCGCGGCGGGCCGCCAGTTTGGCGTGCAGGTCGAGCAGGGCTTTGGCGGTGGCCAGCGTGACGGCGGCGGTTCGGTCGCCGCCGATAGCGGACGTCGCAAATAGATAATGCAGGTCGTCTTCAACGGTCGTGGTAGTGTCACACTGCGCAACGAGGCGGCCGATCAATTCTGGATCGACAAACTCCAGCATCGCCAACGTGCGGGCGATCTCCAAATCGGTTTCGCGGCGCCCGGTTGGAAATCGACGTGACAGCAACTCGCCGAGCTTGGTTCGACGTTGCGGTTCGATGCGCCGAACTTCACGAGCGACGTAGCCGACGGTGGCGCCCGGCTCCGAGCGCTCGATGCGCACATCGCCGAGAGCGACTTGCAACAACCGCATCATTTCGAGCAGGGTTTGGTCGTCAACTTGATTTGGCTCGACGGCATCGAGTAGGTCGAGCAAAGTGGCGGCGCAGTGGTCGCTGGCGGCCTCTGATGTCGGCGCTGCGCTCAATTCGACCCAGCGGTTCGCTAGCCGGTGTTCGATCGAACGAGCCGGGTTGGCTGTTTGCCAGGCTTCGTAGTTCTGGCTACCGGACTGACTGGCCACTTGAATTGCCGACCAGCGCGTGCGCCGACAAGGGGCGGCAAGCGCGCTGGCCCATCCCAGCGACGCGCTTGAATCGATGGTCAGATCGGGGCGACCGGCCAGCGCCTCCCAGGCTGCTTGAACGATGGTGGGATGCTCGGAATGGGTGAGTTCGACGAGTGTTGTCACGGAGTCGTCGGCGTCGGTGGTGCGGCCAATTGCCCAGGCCAGACGAGCTATTAGCTCCGGTGACCTGCCGGCGATCACCGCAGCACGCGTGGCCGAGTCGACTGGTTCACGCAGTTCCACCAGGATTTCTATTGCGCGCCGGCGCTCTGCAATGGGGCGATCCAGATCGGCGGCCGCCGCGCGAAACTTGTCGCCGCCGAGTGCTCTGGACCGAGGCAACCACTGGGCCCGCGACCAACTGGCCAGCGGCTGAGGAGCGTCGAGCACGGTTTGCATTGCATCGTTGGTCTCTTGCGCCGGTGGCGCATCGTCGCCTATGTAGCGAATGCGGTAGACGCCGCCGTGCGTGCGCCGCCCGCCAATGGCGATGAAAAGCTCGCCCGCGGGACTCACCTCCAGATCGACAGGGGCGAAACCCGTATCGCCGCGCGACGCAAGAAACAATTCGGGCGGCCTCACCGCGTCGGCGACAGGAACGAAGTAGACGCGGCCAAAAGTCCAGTCGGCGGCGAAAAGTCCGCCGTGATAACGGCGTGGGAACGCGTGGTGCTGATACACAACCATGCCAGTGGGAGAACCCCGGCCAAATTCGGCCGCGGGCCGCACGTTGTCGTAGAACCACTCGGGGCGACTCCAACTGTTCATCCATCCCCCCGCGAGCCAGCCATGTTCGCGCCCCGTGGCCACATGGAATAAGCGGGTTGGCACGTACCACGGCAGGTGGTGATCGCGTTCGCCGTCGCTGTCGATCGTCCACAGCCGGCCGTCGGGCGTGAACGCCAGATCATAGGGGTTGCGGAACCCGTGCGCGACGACTTCGCTCTGCGAACGACCGGACGTTACTCGCAGGATGGCGCCGCAGCGCGGGTCATGGATCGGTGAGCTGGAAGCGCGCGCATGGTCCTGGCGAATGCCCGCATCGTTGCCGCAAACCACATAGAAGCAGCCATCTGGCCCTTTCACAATCGCGTGGCCACCGTGCTCCCCGCCGCGGATGCGGGCGATCGTCTCGGGCGGGCCATCGGCCTGGCCATCGCCGTTGACGTCGCGCAACCGCGCCAGCACGTTGTCGCCGGTCAACCACAAGTCGGCGCCGTCGAAGCATAGCCCTTGCGCACCGCTCTTCGGAAAGTCGGAGAACTGGCGCGCGGCGTCGGCGCGGCCGTCGCCATCGCAGTCGAGCAACGCTCGTACATAGCCTGGGCCGGAGACGACGACTTGACCGCGCGAATCGAATGTGAGCGAAAAAATGTCGTGCGCCAGCGTGTCGTCGGCGAAGAGGGTCGCCTCGAATCCGGCGGGCAGATCGAACGGCTCTGGCGAGTCGCTCCGCGCTGACATCGGCAGTGCAAGCAGGACGGCAAGTGATAAGACGAGACAGCGCATGCGATGAGGCGAGATCGGTGTGCAAGCGGCGCAACGCTGCTCATGCTAGTCGCGCGCGCCAGTCGTCTCAACCGGCGCGGTGGCGCGGATCAGTTGCAGACGGAGAACCCCCAGCCGACACTCGGCGGCGGGTAATAGACCGGATACGGATAGACCGGCGCGCCGTAAACGCGCTCTTCGACCAGCACTGGCGTCGTGGCCGCGGCGCGCTGCACGGGCGGCTGAGGAGGGCTTTGCATCGTTTGAATGACCGAGACCGGCACGCCCGAGCTTTGTAGCGTGATCAAGTCTTGCGGCGTCAATGGCCGCGCCATGCCGTTGTAGCGCACGTGTCCGGAGATCAATTCCTCGGCGACACCGGCGCGCTGCATGGCGATCACGTCCTCGATGGACGTGGCGCCTTGATTGACCGGACGACCCATGTGGGCGGCGATCGCGGCGCGATTGCGGGCCTCGACTTCGTCCATGCCTTGCCCGATGGCCGCGCCGGTCACGGCGCCGACCCCGCCACCGATCAGCGCGCCGGCCGCGGTGTTGCCGACGGCATTGCCCACCAGCGCGCCAACGCCGGCGCCGGTGACGCCGCCGAACAGGGCCCCGCGATCGGAGTGGTACGGCGATTGGCAGCCAGTCGCGGTCAGGCAGCAGAGCGCAGTCGTCAGCAGCGTAACTCGACGAGAATGGAGACGAGGCATGTGGCCTTCCTAGCCAGATGGCGCGGCGCGGTGCGCGGCCGCCGCCAAGAGACTCCGATTGGGGGGCGAGATTATTCTCCGCCGTGACCCGCCGCACAAGAGAAACTACGGCGACCCCAGGGAGGGCGCAAACTGAATTGACGGCGCAGAATCGACTATTGAGGATGCGCCATGCTCCATTCGTTCCAGCGCTGGAACGCGGCGGCTCGTTTGGCGGGATCGCTGAATCCGGCCGTCACCGGCTGAAACACGGTTTGACCGTTCTTTTGCAGATGGTCGAAACCGTAGCTGGCATGATCTTGTTCGGTCAGGTGCACCAGCACCGCCAAGGCCACGTCGCGCAATTCGGTGCGCACTTCTTGATCGTTGATGCTGTAGGAACCGAGCAGGCTATGATCGGTGAGAAACGGCGCAATCAGCGGCAGGCCTTCTTTCTTGCCGGCGAACCGGCCGACCAGCAGCATGGCGTATTGCGCCATGTGTGGTTGCGCCCCGCCATCGCGCAGCATGGTCATGGCGGGGGACAGGCCTTCTTTCAGGCCAAACTGTAGCGAGAGCATGAAGTTTTGGTAGGAGTTGATGGCGCCGGCGGGGCGCGAAATCCAACTACCGAGGATCTTGCGCAGCGACTCGGCCTTGTCGCTATTGAGCATCGCCGCCTGAAAGGTGGGCTGATAGCTGAAGGTGTGCAGGTAGGAGACAAAACTGTCGCCCGTCGTCACTTCGGGATGAGAGCCGATGAAGAACAGCGCCGCCACGCTCCCCACGCTCACCAGTTTGCGATTGCGGGCGTCGGACTCAAATGCGGATTGCTGCAACTGTTCGCAGCGCGCTTGCAGCAAGGGCCCCAGCAATTTGGGATCTCCCTCCGAGGCCTCAAATAAATGCGCTTCAGCGCGGAGCATTTCGACGAACAATTGGCGCGCGCGAATGTCGCCGCCGATCTGTTGTTCGAATCGAACCCAGCCGGGCAGCGGCTGATCGAGCGGCGCGGCGCTGTCGGTCGCGGCGGCGAAACGGCTCAAGCGAGCTTCCAGGTCGAGATCGAGCACGACGGCGAGGATTCGGCGGCAGCGCGCGCGAATCTCGGGATCTTGATTCTTGAGGCCCGTCAGCAGCGCCTCCTTGGCAGCGCGACCCAATTGCTCCAACTCGCGCGTTGCGCGCTGACGGACGGCAAAGGAATCGTCCCCCAGTTGAGCGATCCATTGCGACGGCTGCGCCGCCGCCGGCTGATCGGCGGTGGCTCCCCCATGTGCGTAAGGGGCGACTGCCAATACGGCGACGACGATTGCCAGCCGCGACAATACCCAACAAGTCGTCGTATGAGACATGCGAAGGGTCCAGCGAATGGGAAGGAGAGCGCCAGCGAATGTGACGCGCAAACGCAGCAGTTTCCGTTCCTGTGCTTCTGCGCTCGCTATTTTACCGATCGGCCACGGCCGCGGTCCAGAACGGTTTTGAACTTCGCCAATGTTGGGCGTGCTACCGTGCCATCACCTGGAGCGCGATGGCCTCGGCTTTGGCGTTTTCTCGGATAACCACCGGGATCTTCCAGGCCACGCTGCCCGCCTTGCAGACGCCGTCGTTTCCTTCCTGGCAATAGAAGTAGCTCATGGCGATTTTGAGGTCGACTTCGCCTGCTTTCGCCGACACGGGTAGTTCCAAGGCGAGCTTGGTGGCAGGTTTCGCGATGCGCACTCGCTGATTCAAGGCGTCGGCAGCGACCAGCGATTGCTCCGCCTGCGGGTTGGACAGGGCGATTTCGTAGGCGGCCGGCGCCGCGGCGTTGATCTTGTAGCCGACAGGCAATTGAATCTCGACCGCGAAGCGCAATTTGCCGTCGACAGCCTGCACTGGCGACTTGGCGACATCCAGTTCTGGCGCGCCGTCGAACAGCGAAGCCGCGTGCTGCGCCGGCGCGGCCGGCTGGGGCGGTTCCAGCCCGGCGATTTCGAGCGTCGACACCGCGCCGCCGCCATCCAGGTCGATGACGCGAATCAAGTGATTGTTGGTGTCGGCCACATATAGTTTGCCGGCGGCGATCGCCAGTCCGCTTGGCTCGTCGAAGGTGGCGGGCGAGTTGTCGTGGCCGGGCTTGCCAGTGCCGGCGATGGTGGCGCAACTGTGGTCCTTCAGACTGAGGCGTTTGATTTTGTTGTTGTACGTGTCGGCGATGTAAAGCTCTTTATCGCGGATCGCCAGCCCCAAGGGATGCTGCAATCGCACCTCGTCGGCCGCTCCGTCGACATCGCCAAACGTGAAAAGGCGATTGAATTCGAGATGCGCGGTGCCGACGAGGGTCTTGGTTTTGCCGGCGCCAAAGGGGACGCTGCGGATCGAACTGCCTTCACTATCGGCGACGAACAACACATTGCCGTCAGAGGCCAGGCCGCTGGGCTGTGCGAACGAGGCGATGCCCTCCTGATAGGGCTGCCTGGGCAGCGAATGTCCGTCGACAATGTCCTCGCGACCGTTGCCGGCGAAGAGCGCGATGGTCGCTTCGTCGAGCGGCATGCGCCAAATCTGATGCGGCCCCGCCATGGCGATGTACAGATCCTTCTTGTGAACCAGCAGATCCCAGGGGCTGTTCAGGGCCGTCTCCAGCGGCTTGCCGCGAAAGCGGAGATTGGCGTGTCCGGCGGTTTCTTCTTCTTCGGTGGAGCCGATGAACGCCCGCGCCTGGCGCCCCGTGCCGGCGATCGTGGTCACGGTCTTGTTGGTCAGGTCGACTTTGCGGAGCAGGTGATTCTCGGTGTCGGCCACGTAGAGTTTGTCGCCGACCAGCGCCATGCCTTGCGGATGGTCGAACTGCGCGGTCTGAAAATCGCCATCGGCGCGGCCGATGGAGCCGGCGCCGATTACGTCGATCAGCTTGCCGTCGAAGCCGGCGATCACTATTCGGTTGTGATTGCTATCGGCGATGAAGAGTCGACCGCCCGCCTCGTCGGCCAACACCTTGCCGGGAAAGCGTAGCGGAGTGGCCTTGGCCTTCTCCGATTCCTGATCGAAGCGCAGGGGCGTGGTGTCGAGCGAGCCATTGGCGCGGTAGTACGGCAGCGCGCGTTCGAGCAACTCTTTTAGAGCCTCAAAGGTGATTTCGCCAGAATGGCCGCCAACGAACTTGCCCTCGGGGTCGATCAGGCGGAGGCTGGGCCAACTAGTGACGTAAAATTTGTCCCAGATGGCGTGGTTGGCGTCGTTGACCACGGGATGCTCGATCTCATAGCGGAGGATGGCCTCGCGAATGTTCTTGGAGTCTTGCTCCGCGTCGAACTTGGCCGAATGCACGCCAATCACCACCAGCTCGTTGGGATAGGCGTGTTCGAGCTTTTTAAGCTCGGGGAGGATGTGCATGCAGTTGATGCAGCAGTAGGTCCAAAAGTCGAGCAGGACGAACTTGCCGCGCAGGTCTTTGATGTCGAGCGGCCCGGCCGTGTTGAACCACTCGGTTCCCCCTTCGATCGCGGGGGCGTCGAGTCGATTGCTGAACGGAGCTTGCACGTTGCCTCCCTGGGCCGCCGGCGCGGCCGGTTCCTCGGATTGGCAGGCTGTGCCGAGCAACAGGGCGGCGAACAGGAATGTCGCTGCTATCGCCTTTTTAGGCAACGTCCCGTAATGAGATCGCAATCCAGCAATTGGACGCCGGCCCTGGCTTAGCAACATGGTTTCCCCCTGTCTGGTTTTTGACAACGCGCCAATAATCGGGCCGACGCAAACAACGCTGCTCGCAGCGCCTGTCAGGCATTGGTCTATTGGCACGTATCACGGCTGTAGCATTCCCCCAACGGTTTCCGCCTGTATGGTATCCGAGCCAGCAAGCGGGGACAGCGCCGGGGGGATTTGGGCAAGAGCCATCGGCACGAGGTTTGCTGAGATTTTTGGGGTTTGGCGTGTTTTTGCGAACCGAGGCTACCTGCAGACGGTGGGCCGTTTGCTGGGGACAATCGCGCACATCGCTGAAGTAGGACATTTCTTAAAATACGGAAGCCACGGAGTTCTCCAAACTCTGTGCATTTAAGGCTTTGAACGCACTGACGTTACACCGAATTCGTAAAACAAGTTTCTGTAGTCTGAGGCAGACCTTGGCCGAAACATCATTTTAAGTGCAGACGCGAGTACTAGGCGAACTATGTGGCCCTTTCCGGTTATGATGAGCCTGGCGACCTCGCGCGGCCCTGACGGGACAGGCCGCAACTGAAGAAACTACATTCGATTTGGTCTGCACCGCTCGATGGAGCGTCGCGGTGCCTTCCGGCGGGGACTAGAGCCATGCGACGCGCAAGCGCAACGTTCACAATTTTGTTGCTCCTGGCGAGCAACGCCGCGGCCCAGGAATGGGCGCGCAAGATGTTCGACCACACCACGCACGATTTTTTGGGCGTGGCCCGGGGGAGCACGGTTCAGCATCGGTTCAAGCTGACCAATCCGTACAAGGAAGACGTGCATATTGCCTCCGTGCGTTCGAGTTGCGGATGCACCACCCCGGAGTTCAATAAAGACACGCTCAAGACCTACGAGACGGGCGACGTCATCGCCACCTTCAACACACGGGCCTTCACGGGTCAGCGCGGCGCGACCATCACGGTCACCTTCGACAAGCCGTTTTACGCCGAGGTGCAACTCAAGGTGTCGGGCTACATCCGCACCGATGTCGTGCTGCATCCCGCAGGAGTCGCCTTTGGCTCGGTCGATGTCGGTTCGCCAGCGGAGGAGCGCATCGAGATTGAGTACGCCGGCCGCGGCGATTGGAAGATCACGGGCATCAAATCGCCCAGTCCTTATGTGACCGCCGAAGCGGTGGAACGCCGCCGCGAGGGGGGCAACGTGGCGTACGACCTGGTGGTGCGCATGTCGCCCGACGCGCCGACTGGCTTTGTGAAAGAGCAACTCATCCTGGTCACCAACGATCGGCGCGAGACCGAATTGCCGGTGGACATTGAAGGGCAAGTGGTGGCGCCGGTGTCGGTGAGCCCCGCCTCGCTGTTCTTGGGAGTGCTGGAGCCAGGACAGAAGGTGACCAAGCAACTGATCGTGCGCGGCAAGAAGCCCTTCAAGGTGCTGGGTGTGGAATGCGGCAGCGATTGCTTCACGTTCAAAGTGAACAGCGAAGTCGAGAAGCCAGTGCATATGATTCCGGTGACGTTCATCGCTGGCGATGAGCCGGGCAAGGTGACGCAAAAGATCGTCATCAAGACCAACTTGGGAGACGCAGTCATCACCGAGTGCGCCGCCTTCGCCCAGGTGACGCGCCCGATTGGCGCCGATTCGACGGCGCCGCGGGCCCGCACGCCGGAGACCGGTTCGACCGCGCTGAAATCGGGAAGCTGATCCGGTCGCGCGAACAAATTGGAACAGCTTAAGTGAGCCCCGGGAAGCGATTCTCGGGGCTCTTTTATTTGCCGGGCGGTTGTTTCGAGGGGCGAGCGGTGTCGAGCGAAACGAGCGTCGGCGCATTGCTCGACTCCATCGGACACGTCCCGCAGGCGCCGCAACCCTTGCGCTGGGCGATTGCCTGCCAACCGCGACGAGCCAGGTAGGCAGTCGCCACGGCGACCATGCCGAGCGCGGCCCCGGTTTGCGGATCGAGATTCATCGCGCTAGCTCGCCAGTCGGATGCCTACCTGATAGGTGACCAGCGCCGCCAGATAGGCCAGGCTGGTCATGTAAACGAACGTGAACGTGGGCCAAAACCAACTATTGGTTTCGCGACGGATCACTGCCAAGGTCGCCGCGCACTGCGCGCACAGAGCGAAGAACACCATGATCGAAAGCGCCACCGGCACATTGTAGACCGGCCGCTCGCTGTCGTCCCACTTGGCTTGTTGCAAGGCGGCGGCCAGTTGGGTGCGATCGGCGTCGGCTGCCACGTCCAACTCGCTCCCCAGATTGTAGATGACGCCCAGCGTGGCCACGACCACCTCGCGAGCCGGAAACGACGCGATCACCGCGCAGCCAATCCGCCAGTCCCAACCCAGCGGGCGCACGACCGGTTCGATGAATCTGCCCATCCGCCCCAGGTAGCTTTGGCGCTGTTGAATGCCGGAGAATTCGCGATCGAGCGCGGCGGCCTCGGCGCGCAGGTGCGTAAGCTGTTCGGTGGTCAGGTCGGGCAAGTTCATTTCAGCTTTTGTGGCGGCGAGTCGATCAGCCAGCGGTTGGGTGACCGCTTCGCTGCGCGGAAAATAGAGCAGCGCCCAAACCACGATGGAGACCGCCACGATCAAGGTGCCGGCTCGCCGCACGAAGGCCCAACCCCGATCGGCCATGCGGTGCAGCACCGTGCCGGGAGACGGCAGCTTGTAGCTGGGAAGCTCCATAACAAAGGGAGGAGTGGGGCCCTTGAGCAGCGAACGCTTGAGGAGGATGGCCATGCCGACCGCGACGACAATCCCCAACAGATACATTGCGGTGAGCGTCAGTCCTTGCAGACTCAGCACGCCCGCCAGCCAGGCGCGGTCCGGGATAAATGCGGCGATCAAGACGGTATAGACGGGCAGCCGCGCGCTGCAACTCATCAGCGGCGCGACCAGGATGGTCGTCAAGCGATCACGCCGATTCTCGATGACGCGCGTGGCCATCACCCCCGGCACGGCGCAAGCGAATGATGAAAGGAGCGGAATGAACGATTTGCCGCTCAATCCGACGCGCGACATGAGCTTGTCCATCAGAAAGGCCGCGCGGGCCATGTAGCCACAATCTTCCAGCACCGAGATGAAGAAGAACAGAATGAAGATCTGCGGCAAAAACACCAGCACGCTGCCGAACCCGCCGATCACACCGTCGATCAAGAGGCTGCGCAGCGGTCCCTCTGGGAGCCAGGCGCCGATCATCTCGCCCGCGGCGCCCATCAGGCCATCGATCCAGTCCATGGCAGGACCGGCCCAGACAAACACTGATTGAAACATGGCCAGCATGACCAGCGCGAAAAAGAGCGTGCCCCACACCCGATGCGTAAGCACACGGTCAATGCGGTCCGAGAGCGTGACGGGGCGTTGACTGGGGCGCGAGACGACCCCCGCCAGTGTTTGGGCGACCCAGCCATAGCGAGCCATCGCTTCGACCGCGGGCACGGGAAGCCCCGCATCGGCCAGGCGCTGCCTTGCCGCGGCGATCTGCCCAGCGGCGCGCTGATCGCCATGAGTCAACTCATGGGCCAGGTAGCCGGTGGTGTCGAGGAGCAAACGCTCCGTGAGATAGCGCGGCGCGGCGGCCGTTGTCGAAGAGAGCGCGGCTAGCGCGTCGACTTCGGATTCGAACTGCTCGGGAAACGGCGAGGGGCGGCCAGCGACCGGTTGATCCAAGGCCGCCAGCACCGCTTGCTTCAGATCGTCCAAACCGCGCCGCCGATGCGCCTCGATTGGCACGACGGTCACGCCCAACTGTCGCGACAGGCGATCGACATCGATCGCTAGCCCGCGCGTACGCGCCACATCCATCATGTTGAGCGCGATGACGGTCGGCAATCCCATCGCCAACACCTGGCTGACGAGGTAGAGATTGCGCTCCAGATTACTGGCGTCGACAATGCAGATCACGGCGTCGACGGGCGACACGTCGCCGCGGCGGCCGAGCAGCACATCGACCGCCACCATTTCGTCGAGCGAGCGCGGCGCCAGGCTGTAGGTGCCCGGCAGATCGATCAATTGAAACTTCCGCCCGGCATGGTTCATTTGTCCGAGCTTTTTTTCGACGGTGACGCCAGGGTAGTTGCCCACGCGCTGCCGTATGCCGGCCAGCGCGCCAAAAAGGGTGGACTTGCCGGTGTTGGGGTTGCCGACCAGCGCGATGGTGGCTTGGCGAATGGCGAAATCTTTGGTCTCGGCGATTGTCGCCATGATGGTCTCGGGCGGATCAGCGGCGGGTAGCGAAGCGTATCGACTGTGGCGGTGGCGTCAGTCGGGTCAGGTCAACGGTTCAATTTCGACACGGCCCGCCTCCTGGCGGCGGACGCTCAAACGGTAGCCGCGTAGTTCAAACTCCAGCGGATCGCCCAGCGGCGCCTTGCCGACGGCGCGGATTTCGACGCCCGGCGTGAGCCCCATCTCCATCAGGCGAATGCTTAATTCGTCGACGCCGGCTATCGAACAAACTCGCGCGGACTGACCAACCGGCAACTCAGCGAGCCGCATCATGCGACCGCCCCCATCTCGACCAGCACGCGGGTGGCTTCGTCATCGCGAAAGCAAAGTTTGTGGCCATCGAGCCGAATAATGCACGGACTGCCCGATTGCATCATTTCGATTTCGGCGCCGCCGCGCAATCCCATTTCGTGCAGACGGTGGACATGCTCGGGCGTGCCCATCACCTGGCGAATGACGGCAATTTGGCCGTTGGCGAGCAGACTCAGCGGCAGCAGATTGTGAGTAATGGGACGACTCGCGAGTTGAGACTAATTCTCAGTTGAATTGTATTCTACAGCGCTCGCCAGTTGAAACCAGCGGGTGGTGGCTCACGCGGACCATTTGTCGAAGTCAAAGGACTCAGACCCCTTTGTAGCTCAACAAGGGGCGAAGCTGCCGGACGACGCTGGTCAGGTCGCGCTGCGCCCGCATGACGCCGTGAATGTCTTTATAGGCCGAGGGCGCCTCGTCGCGCAAACGAGGGGAGATTCGCTGATCGAACCATACGCCGCGCATCTCGCGCTGCAGGCGTCCCACAGAAATGGAGCGACTGGCGACGCCCCGCGCCATGGCCCGCCCGGCGCCATGCGAACTGGAACCGAGCGCGTCGGCAAGCCCACGTCCGGCGACATGAAAACTGGCCGTGCCCATCGAGCCGGGGATCAGCCCAGGTTCGTCGAGCGCGGCTGAGAGCGCGCCCTTGCGATGGACCCAGTACGTTTGACCGCCGTGCGTCTCCCGCCGGACGTGGTTGTGGTTGCAGTGAATGAGCGAGTCGGGCAGGGCCGCGACTTGAAACGAGCGATCGAGGCACTCGATTACCCGTTCGATCATGCTCAGGCGATTGTGCGCGGCGTACGCGATGGCCCAATCGTGATCAGCCAAATAAGCCGCGCCTTCGGCTGTGCTGGCGTCCAGCCCGAACAACCGCTTTGCCGGCGCCGGCGAACTGGTCCTTAAGTGATGCCCGCTGATGGCCTGCCCCATCGCCCGCGAACCACTGTGGATCATCAACCACAGGCGGTCCTCGTCGTCGGCCTGAAACTCCAGAAAGTGATTGCCGCGGCCCAAGGTGCCGTACTGCCACAGCCCGTCGCGCTGTTTGACTTTCTCCAGTCGCGGGGCGCTCAAGGGCCGCGCGGCCAATGGAGCGGGCAAGGCGCGCGGCGCGGTGGCCTGTGCATGTTTGAGGGACGGAATGGCGCGATACAGTCCGCACAGGAGTTGGCCCGCCGAGTTTTGATTGCGCAATAATTCTGCATCGACGGCGAACTGTATGGCCGCCATGCCACAGCCAATGTCGCTGCCGACGGCCGCCGGGTAAATCAGACTTTCGGTGGCGACCGCCACGCCGACGCAAACCTCGCCCGACAAATGCACGTCGGGCATGACGGCAATCTGGCGAACGTCGTCGGCGCGGGCGAGGCGTTCGAGCGATTGCGCCACGTCGTCCGGCAAAGGTTCGGTCAGCCAATCGCGCCGCACCACTTGCAAGGTGTGTTCGCTCATGAGCGGTCCTCCCCGTAGTTTGCGCTGACCAACTGAAACAGCAGTTGCGGCGCCTTGCGGCGGGTGATGGCGGCGGCGACCTCAGCGCGCAACCAACCATTGGCGCTGGCCAGACGTGCTTGCGCGAGTTGCGAGTCGAAACACGCTTCGGGCGACGCCGGCGCCACCAGGACCAGCAGTTGCGAGGCGTCCGGGGCTGGGCGCACCGCCACCACTTGCAGGTCGCTCAACACGGCATCGGCGCATTCGCCGCTGAGCACCTGGCTCAGGGTCTCCGCGACTTGGCCGCATAGTTGGCGGGTTCTGCGATCGTTCTTGGGGTTGTGAGTTGGGGATCGAAAAAAGTCTTTGGGATCGAGACCATCATCATCGTGAAGTTCTGCGCACAGCGACAGAAGTTGTCGCCGCGAGGGCTTTTTGTGATTCATTTTCTCTCTCGAAATACGAACGAAGTGGCTCGCGCACGACCATCGCGCGAAAGCACAGGGCGAGGACATGAAACGAAGGCACGAAATCCGTGCGAGAGGGGGGCCTGCCCGAGAGCGGCCAGGTAGCGACTAGCGCTGCCTTAGGCGACCAATTCGCGCAGGCTGACCGACGCACGATGGCAAGAGAGAGATTGCATCGCCGGTCTCCTGTGTGAGGGAATTGGGTCAGAGAGAAACACTGCGACCAACGTCAGACGGATCGACATCAGCCGGCCGTCACTGGTTCGCGCCCGGTCATTATCGACCAAACAGCGCCAGTGACCGCATGAAATATCGCATGGCGCGGGACGCTCGTCAAATTTTTTTGTACACGGCTCGCGGGGCGCCAATGTCGCAAACATGTACCGTGCCGAGGTAGGGCGCCGCTTGTGGATTGGCAAACCCGGCCTTGGCGGCGACGAACGTGCAGGTATGCGCGGCGCGGATCGTGTGCCGGCTGGGCTTGCCGGTGTCGCAATCGAGTCCGCTGGGCAGGTCGACGGCAATGATCGGCTTGCCGCTGGCGTTGAGTTGTTCGATCACTTCGTCATAGGGGGCGCGCGGCTCGCCAACGGCGCCGGTGCCCAACAACGCGTCGACCACGAGCGCGGCATTACCAATTAGGGGGGCCATGTGGCTTGCGTCGTGGACTTTTTCGAATCGTTCGACGGTAACTCCACTTAAGGCAAGAATCTGAAAATTCGCCGCTGCATCGCCACTGAGTTGCTCTGGTGGGGACCATACGGCCACCCGCGTCGCCACGCCACGAAGGTCCAAATGTCGCGCGATCACAAAACCGTCGCCGGCGTTGTTGCCTTTGCCGCAACAGATGAGAACCGGACCAGTGGGCGCCAGTCGCATGATGAGGTCGGCGACCTGGCGGCCGGCGTTTTCCATCAGCACCAAGCCTGACATGCCAAACTCTTGCATCGCCAATTGATCGACGCGCCGGCACTGCTCGCGGGTGAGAACTTGCGGAATCGGAATCGTTTGGGTCATCGGCTCAAGGGCTCTTGCGTTCGGCTTGCGGGTCAGGAAGTTGGCTGGCGCGTTGTCGGGCCACGGCTTTGTAGAGTCTATTATTCTCCATTCGGAAGTCGTTGAAAAACCGGACACCATTGGCGGCGCGATGAAACTACCCAAGTTGTTCGATCTGACAGGCCGCGTGGCGCTGGTCACCGGCGGAAGCAAGGGGCTGGGCAAGGCGATGGCGCGCGGACTGGCCGAGGCGGGCGCCGACGTGATCATTTCCAGTCGCAGCGAATCTGAACTTGCGCGGGCGCTGGCAGAGATCACCGCTGGGCTCGGCGTGCGGGGCAAGTATCTGGTCGCTGATATGACCGACCGCCAGCAGGCAGAGCGCTTGGCGAAGTCGGCCCTTGAGACCTTTGGCCGCGTCGACATTTTGATCAACAACGCGGGAGGCAACTGCCCGCAAGCGATCGACCAGATTGCGGATGCCGACTGGGATCGGCTGCTGGAATTGAACCTTTCTAGCTGCATGGCGCTGACGCGGGCGCTGGTTCCGGCAATGCGGGAGCGCAAGTGGGGCCGGGTGATTCATATCTCGTCGATCATGGGGCTGGCGTCGAAAGAGGGGCGCAACGCCTATTCCGCCACCAAGGCGGCGCTGATCGGCATGGCCCAGGCCAGTTGCCAGGATGTGGGCGCCGACGGGGTGACTGTGAATTGCTTGGCGCCCGGCCCATTTCTCACTGATCTGCCGGGCAATTTGCTCTCCGCCGAGGAGAAGGCGACTTTCGCCGCGCGCACGGCGCTGGGACGCTGGGGCGATCCGAGCGAACTGGTGGGGCCGGCGCTGCTGTTGGCGAGCGATGCGGGCAGCTACATCACCGGCGCGACCATCGTGGTCGATGGCGGCACGTTGACCAAGACCTTTTGAGCCATCCGCCGGCGCGCTTATGCGTTGCGCCGCGCGGCCAGAATGGTCAGGTCGTCAGGGGGGCTTTCGCCGACGTAATGAGCTTCGACAGCTCGCCCCACGGCGCGCACGATCTCTTCAACCGGCGACTGGGCATGAGCGCGGATGATGCCTTCCAGCCGTGGGCGGCCAAACAGTTCGTTTTCTTCGTTCATGGCCTCGACAATGCCATCGGTGCAAAGCACCACCAAGTCTCCCGGCGCGAGCGAGATCGGCTTGCTGCGCGAGTAGCTGGCTTCGTCGAGCACACCGAGCGGCAGGCCAGTCGATTCGAGCGATTCAAACGATGCGTCGTGCGCGTGATAACAAAGGGCCGGCGCGTGACCGGCGTTGGCGAACTCGAGGACATGGACTTGCGGATCGATGGCGGCGAGCACCATGGTGATGAAGCGACCGTCTTGCAGATCGCAGGCCAACGCGCGGCCCAACAATTCCAACAGCGCTTCCGGAGAACTGTGCTGCAAGATCAAGGCGCGCAGCGCCGCGCGAACCGAGGCCATCAGCAGACTGGGGCCGATGCCGTGGCCGCTTACGTCGGCGATGACCAACCCCAAGCGCTTGTCGGGCAGGCGCAGCACATCGCAATAGTCGCCGCCGACCGCCTGATTCGGGAACCACCAGGTGGCCATCTCATAGCCGGTGACATGCGGCAATTGGCTGGGCATGAAGCCGCGCTGGATGTCGCGCGCCACGTTGAGCGATGTTTCGACCGCGTGCTGCTCGCGCAGTTGCTCGATCAGCCTTAGCCGGTCAAGGGCCGCGGCGGCATGTTGCGAGAACGCCAGCAGCAGCTCCTCGTCGAAGCCGGTGAAGGCGCCGTCGCGCTTGTTGAACAGTTCGAGCACGCCCAGCAGCGAGCCGTCGTTGCCAGAGCGCAACGGCGCGGCGAGGATCGACTCGGTGCGATAGCCGGTGCGATCATCGACCGACGAATTCCAGCGCGGATCGGCCGCGACATTGGCGACGTTGACGATTTGGCCAGTGGCCGCCGCGCTGCCCGAGATGCCGTGGCCCAATGGGGCGCGGACCTCGGCAATCTCCAGTTCGGTGGCGACGCGGGTGATCAGCACTTCGGCTTCGTGATCGTACTGGTAGAGGCTGGCGCGATCGCAGTCGATGGCGTCGCAGGCGTCCTGCGCGATGCGCTGGAGGATGAGATCGGGATCGATATTCGCGGCGAGATGGCGCGTGAGCTCGAGCAGTTTTTCGAGCCCCGAAAGTCGATGGCGCAGCGCGTCGAGCGAGAAGGGTTCGATGGGGCGCGGCTCAAGGGTCGACATGCGGATCAGTCTAGGTCGCTGGTGAAGCTGGTGCAATCGGCGCGCGCGTCGATCCAGGGGCGCGAAACAAAGCGCCGCAGCAGGCCGAGAAGGTTAGTTTGCATGGCGGGCGAAAGGGCCGGCGCGGCGCCCGGCGCCTCGGTCGAGACGAACCCCGACCAGCGCAGATTCACCGGCCAGTCGTTCATGCGGGCAGCGACATTAAAGCGCTCGGCGACGCGTAGCGCCCACATGGCGCCAAAGGCGTCGCGAAATTCGCGCCACAGCGCGGACCAATCGGGCGTGGTGCTGCGGCGCCGGAGCGTGCGCGGCCAGGCGGACAAGGCCAGCGTGAATAGCGCTAGCGCGAGCAGCGGCGACTGCGCTTGCGACTCCAAAAGCGGAAGCTGCGGCGCCAGCAGGACGACCTGTGCCGCGGCGGTCAATGCGCCACGCAGCGCGTCGCGAGTGGGCAGCGCGTTCGCAAGTCCTAGCGCGATCAGCAGCCACAAAAACCAAGCCCGCGCCGCATGGAGTTCCAGCGGAGACTGCGGGCGGTAGAGCAGCGCCTCGGCGCTAGGTAGCAGCAGCACCACCAGTAGCGTGGCGACAACGAACTGCCAGGCGACGTCTTGCGGGCGTTTGGCGCCGAGCACCGCCATCCAAGGGCAGAAGGTGACTGCGGCGGCCGCATAGGCCAGGTGCGCCTGCCACGCCGGCGCGGGACTCGCAGTGAATTGTTCCGTCGCGGCGCAAGTCGCCAGCGCCAGTAGCGCGGCGACGTTCCACCACCAGGGCGCTACAAGCGTCGTGCCGGTGATGAGCGGTTTGGCGCGCGCCAATGCCAAGCCGCCGATGGCGGTCATGGCTGTCAAGACGACGAGGTTGGCGACGGTGTCGGACAATCGTGGCTGCCGTGGAGAGTTGATGCCGTTCAATCCTCACAAACGCTACCGCAGCCGGCAAGGTGTGGGCGAATCGAGCGCGAACGGAAACCGCGCGAGTTGCTCGGCAGGCAAAATGAGGGCATGTTTACTGGTTGTGCCGATGGAGCGCGCCAAGGAACCAGGGAGGGCAATCGCTACTCGCCGCGCCGCGGAATGAGAATATGAAGCCGTCGATTGGGTTGCTCGCGCTCGTTTCCGTTCTGTGTTTGCCGATGACCGCGTCGGCCCAGCAGTATGGGTTTCCGGGTGGACCAGGCGCCTATGTCGCGCCCAGGGGGTATCGCACCGTGGTGGGGTATCGCGGCATCGTCACGACGCAGCCGATGATGGGAGGCAATCCGGCGGCCGGACAGTTGCGGAGCTTTCCGTTGGTCGCCGCGCCGCTGGCGGTCACGGGCGTGCCGGGCGATCCGGCCGGCACGTTCACGCCTCCCTTGCAAACCGACGTCACATTTATGGGACCGCCACGCTATATGACGGGCTATCGCGGCACGGGGCGACCGCCGGTCTTCAACAGCCCGACTGGCGGCAGCGGTTTGCCGCTGGTGCAGTTTGGCGGCTTCGCCGACAACATTGCGCCGATCGAGTTCGCCTATCCATTGAGCTCAACGGCCGCTGGCTATAACGGGACGTTGGCGCCGGTGTCGGCGATGCCGATGGCGCCAATGATCGCGCCGTAGCAGTCCGGGGAATTTTTCGCCGGGCTGCGTGAATTGCAGGAAGCAATTCACAAAATCGCGACCTGGGTCGTGATTTTGCGAGCCGCGGCAGCGTAGCTGCAGTCGCGGCGAGTGGGAATAAAGCCACGACGGCAATCTGCCCAGGCGGCCAGGCCGACGTCAGACTTTTCGCGACCGGCGCCGCTTGCCAAGGGGCGCGATGGATGCTGGTCGCTTGCGCGCGGCGTAAGTTATTTTCCGTCAGCCAGTTGAGCATAGCTCGCAAAATCGGCTGAAGCGGCAACTTGCGCGCGGACGATGTACCGGGTATTGGGAGAGCGGGAATTCCGATTCCCGTTTCAGGATAAAGGTCATGGTAGCACGACGGATCGGCTGCCATGACCTTTTTTTGTTGCGCCACGGTTGGTCCACCGCCACATCCATTAAGGGGAAGCAATAGTTTGGATGGCAGCGCGATGGCAATTACGATACGTCGCGTGGCGGGGGCGCCCCCGCCACTTTCTCACTTCTCCCATTTCAAGGGCGGCAACATGCGAATTGGCCAGTATCGAATTTCAGCTTGTTTGTGCGTGGCGTTGTTGATTTGCTTGGCGACGACGGTATTGGCCGAGGAGAAGGCCGAGAAAAAGAGCGGCAAGAAGGCCGCGGCGGCCAACGACGACAACGATGGTAATCGTCTGCCGGCGCACTTTGGCGATTTGGTTGACGACTCGCAGCGCGAGGCGATCTACAAGATCCAAGACGAGTTCCGGCCGCAGATCGAAGAGCTGGAGGCGAAGCTCACCGCCGCGCGTGACAAGATGCGGGCCGCGATGCGCGACGTGCTGACCCCCGAGCAGCAGAAGAAGCTCGACGACGCTTTGGCCAAGGCCAAGAAGGGCAAAGGGGGCGCCAAAGCCAAGCGGGCCAAGGCCAAGAAGCCGGCCGCTGAGGCGACCAACGCGAGCTGATCCGCGCCGAACGCATTTGCTTACTCCGGGCCCATGTGGCGGGGCGCAACCTGCCACATGGGTTTTTTTGGTTCTAACGCTGTGGCAACCCGGCGAGATGCTCACGCGCGAGTCGCCGATTGGCCTCGTCGAGCGGCAAGGCCAGGGCGCGCTCTAGCGCCACGCGGGCCGGCGCGGCGTCGCCGCTGGCCGCGCAAATGACGCCTAGCTGTAGCCAAACGGCGCCGTCGCTCGGATCGAGCTGAGTGAGTTGTTCGAGCCAGGGGCGCGCTTCCAACGCGCGCCCCATGCGCAGCAGCGTCTGCACCAGCACGATTCGGGCGGGCTTGGAATCGGGATGTCGCGCGGCCAGCCCAGTCAACCGCGCCAGTGCGGCATCGTGTTCACCTTGAGTGAACTCGATCTCGGTCAACAGCTCGTGCGCCGTGAGCAGATCGGGCGCGCGCAGCAACAGGTCGCGCAGGGTGGCGGCCGCCGCCGCTGAGTCTCCTTGCGCGCGCTGCAGGCTGGCGAGGCGCAGTTCGATCATGCTGTTCGCCGGCGCCACTGGCAGCGGCAGCGCGGCGCGCAGTTCTTCGACCGCGCGATCGGCCATTCCGAGCACGGCGAGCACATCGGTGCGGACCATCAATTGTCGAGCTAGCCAATCGCCGGGCCATTGGCGCGTGAGCACCCAATCTTTCACTTGAGCCACCGATTGTCGCGGCGACTGCCGCCAGCGCTTTTGATAGGCGAGCAGCGGGGGGATTTGCTGATCGTCGAATAGAATCTCGTCGCCCTGCTCGGCCTGGGGAATGGCGAAACGCCCGTAGCGGTCGCCGATGAAAATCGGGTCGACGCCGGCGGGTTCGTTCCACTGAGCCATGTTCTTGAACGACGGCACGCCGCGGCCGATGTCGAAGCAGTAGCCGCGCAGCGGCCGGGAGACATAGCCGAGTCGCGGCAGACCGAGGTAATGCGGATAAGGGAACGAGGCGATCAACACCACGTCGGCAGGCGACGATTCCAGGCGGCGAGCCAGTTGAATATTCGCTGCATGCAAGCGCAGATACTCATGGCTGCGCTCGGCGCTTTTTTCGAAGCTTTGATTCCAGATCAAGCGCTCGCTGGTGAGTGGCGGATAGAACGCGCCGTATTGGTTCAACAGATTGAACACGATGAGGATTGTCAGCAGCGCGAGCGCGAGTCGACGGAGCCCCAGCGCGACGAACAGGCTGTGCGCCACCAGCAGATAAAGAAACGGCATGGCCATCAGCAGGTAACGCACGGCAAAGCCCCAGCGGCGATTGGCCTCGATGGTGGCGGCGATCACCAGCCAACTCAACAGGACCACGGGCGGCGAGATGGCCGCCATCCACATGGCCCTGGCGCGCGAGACACGCGGCGTTTGTCGGGGCGCGGCGACGCCAGCGCGAATCACGCGCGCCAGCCAGACCAGCGCGCAGAGTGCGGCCAGCGCGACAACGTCGGGACAAAGGTCGCGCGCGAGCCAGAGCGTGGGGAAAACTTGGCGGCCGGGAGTCATGTTCGATGGAGGTGCGAGAGGCGCATCAGGTTCTGTT
>JAIBBY010000066.1 GCA_019694455.1 Pirellulales bacterium | reverse complement strand
CGATCGCTTGGCTGCACAACTTCCGCCGACTCGTCGTCCGCTACGACTACTACAGCAACGTTTACCAAGCCTTTATCCTCTTGGCCTGCATCAACATCTGCTTACGCAAGTTTTGAAACCGGTTCTAATGAGCTCGTCGCCGGAGCGAAACGGCAGGGGGGACAACATGAAGATCGCATCGGGCTGATCGGTTTCGATGCGCGCCCACCACTCGGTAGGCGTGGCCGCGACATTTTCAAAATCGCGGCCGGGTTGGAGGCCGACAAACTCCAGAACCCTCAGCGCCAAGTGACTGGTGCCGCTTTCGGGTCCACCGGTGGCGATGCGTTTTCCCTTCAAGCTGGTGATGCCAAGGTCGATCAACTCCTGCTTGGCGAACAGATGCAGCGCTTCGCTCGTCAGATTGGCAACCTGCCGCACACCGCTGACGTCGTCTCGCAAATCGCCGCTGATTAAGGCCAAGTCGACTTTGCCTGCCGCGACGTCGTCCAAGTCTTGGCGCGCGCCGCCGCTGGGCGACAGTTGCAATTGCATCCCATGTTGTGCGGCCGCCGTGCGGAGCACTTCGGCCAATTCGTAACGATGCCCTTTGATGTCGCCAGCGCGAAAGCGCAGCACATGTTGAGTGCGGTATTCTCGGCGCGACCAAAAGAAAGCGGTGACGGCAACAGCGGCCAACAAAATAATTGCCAGCCAGTGATTGCCGCGCACTCGGTGGGCTTTGCCGCGAGAGCCCCTCATGAAAGGAGTTGAGTCGTCGTCGGTCATGTTCCGGTTTCTCGATATTTCTGGGACCGTACGCATAGCGGGTACGGCTTCGATCCATTGGCGATCATTCTGTCAGAGTGAAGGCTGCCCAAAAATAGGGATGCGCCGCGCCGAATTGCTTGCGCCGGCTTTCGATCATGGTGAGCTGCGCCGCTTGCAGCGCCTCGACCGCCGGCTTGCCTTCCGCGAGCCGCGTGAAAAACTCGCTCATCAATTGTGCCGACGGTTGATCGGGGATCTGCCACAAGGTGGCGACCACCGCTTGCGCGCCGGCAAGTTGAAACGCCTGCCGGAGGCCTGCGACCCCCTCGCCATTTTGAACTTTTCCGACTCCAGTCTCACAGGCGCTGAGCACCACCAATCGCGTGCCGTTCAAATCGGAGCCGACGATCTCCATGCCTGTCAACGCGCCATCGTCCTCGACAGTGGCGGATTCACCGCCGCGTTGATTGCAGCCCGCCAACAGCAGGCCACAGCGCAAGAGCGGGTTCTCGATCGCAGCGCCAGAGCGCGCGGCGGTGGTCCCAGCAGCCGGATACTCGGGCGTTATTGCTTGATCCGCCAGAAAATACCCGTGCGTGCTGACCACCAGCGACTGTGGTCGCTCGACCGCCTTGAAGACCCCCTCGAGCGCGTATTTTCCGGTGTACATGACTGGCTCGGCGGCGGCGTAAATCGCCAGACGCGGAGCAATGGCCTTGGCTTCAGCCGCAGTGCCTGGCAGGCGCGATACGCGCGGCAGTGACGACTTGCCCGATATTTGATCGGCTTGGCCACTGGCCGTTGGCGGGCGGCGCAGCACGGCGAGCGTGGCGGCGGCGACGTCGGCGGGATTGAGATCGTAGTCGGGGTCGGCCAGCACGACGGGCGAGTTCGTCTTGTCCACTTCGGCAGCGGCCGCCACGAGATCGCGACCGCTGACCACGAAACGCAAGGGATGATCTTCAATCACATAGCGATCCTCGGCGATTGGCAGCGCGCCCCAAGGGACGAGCCACAACGCACTGTCGGGGCTCAACACCCACTGTCGTACATCGCCAATGGCGGGTAGTAGCGGCTTCAGCACCAGCGTTGCCAGATCTTCCGCCTGTTTGCGATACGATTGCTCCGCGCGAAGTTCGCCTTCCGACTGGATCGCGCCGCGCTGCTGTCGCGCGCCGGTGGCGGAGGTCATGGCGACTCGAACCACTTCGACCGCGCGATCCACAGCATCGGCGCGGCCCAGGTCGACGATGCGAATCTTGCCTTTACCTGCTGGTGGAACGATCCATGCCAGATAGCGCTCCGGCAGCCAGCGCGAGTTTGATTCATCGGCCCGAGACTTGCGAACAGAAATGCGCGCGATGTCGATGAACACCGCGTCGGCGGGAAGCGCGGCGCGCGCCTGATCGAGTTCGACCCAAGGATCGGAGTGGGCAGATCGCCGTTGAAATTGCGCCAGCCGCCGCGACAGGTCTTGCTCCTGCTGTTCGAGGCCGGACTGCCGCTGGCGATGCGCAGCCTCGTCGCGCGGACTGGGTATGGTAAGCACCAACCTGGCCAACTGTTGCCGCACCTGTTGCAGTTGGCGCACCACTTTGGCTTGTTGCGGGTTCTTGCTCGCGCGCGAGAGCAACATGCGCTGAGCGATGGCTTGCTGCGACAGCGCCTTGCCATTCAGGAGCCAACTGGCTGTGTATTCGCCAATTTCGGCGACATCTGGCTGGTGGTACCCCAGCGACAAGGCAACGTGCAAGGCGCTGGCATCGATGCCACGCAAAAAGAGTAGTTGCTCGCGCTCGCTGAGGCCAGGTAGCACCCGGGCAATATGCCGCCGCATGCCGCGGCGGGCAGCATCGAGATGAATCGCCGCGGGAAGCCATTTGCCCTCGGCGGCGTCGGTGCTGGCCAATTGCAAATGCGCCGTGGCGGTGTCGGGGTGATCGACACCCAGCGTGGTTTGCCAGATGGCGAGCGCTTGTTCGTAGCGGGGGCGCGCGGCGGCATAGTTGGCCTGATCCCAATCGAGCAGCGCGAGTCCTGTAAGGGCGATGGCGACATCGGGATGACGCGGTCCAGCGATTTGGCGCTGAATCTCCAACACCTCTTCGAAGCGACGGCGGGCGCCGTCGAGGTCGCCTTGCGCGTGCATCACCCCTGCGAGGTTAGAGAGCGCGGCCGCGGTCATCGGATGCTGTTTGCCGTAAACCAGTTCCCAGATGGCAAGCGCCTCGGCGTAGTTCGACCGCGCCTTGGCCAGGTCGCCTTGGCTCCTGTACAGCGATCCCAGGTTGTTCAGCGAAATTGCGGTGTCTGGATGTTTGGCGCCGAGCACCACCTTGCGGGCGGCAAGCGACCGCTGCAAGAGCGGCAACGCCGCGGCGGAGTCTCCTTGCGAGTAGAGCAGCATGCCGAGATTGTTGAGTGTGGTGGCGGTCTCGGGGTGCTGTTCGCCGAGTAGCGCCTCGCGCACGGCAAGCGCGCGCTGCAGGTATCGGCGGGCGGGCGCCAGGTCGCCTTGCGCTTCGAGCACCCGTCCTAAATTGTTCAACGTCGTGGCGGTGGGTTTGGCCTTTTCGCCAAACGCCTTGAGATTGATTTTCAGCGCCTGCTCAAAGTTCGATCGCGCGGCCGCGAAATCGCCTTCTGCCTGACAGAGCAAACCTAAATTGTTGAGCGCGACCGCCACGTCGCCGTGTTCGGCGCCGAGCAGGTCGCGCCAGACCGACAACGCTTGCTCTAAATAGGGACGCGCCGCGGCATAATCGGCCTGACTGAACAGCATGTACCCCAAGTTGTTCAAAGCCGTGCCGGTGGTGCGATGCCGCAGACCGTACACCTCCTTGCGGATGGCAAGTTCTTGTTTGGCAAACGCGATCGCCTCACCGGGCTTGCCTTGCTCATGCAGTTTGATGACCTGCTGATTGAGTCGCTCGGCTTCCTTGAGTCGCGCCTGCTGCGCGGCCGTCAGTTGCGGCTGGGCGCGCTGCGCCAGCGCCGGTTGTGCTGGACAGCAGAGCGACCAACACAGACCAACGGCCAAGCAGCGACACGCGGCGTACCAACTCGTGCGACAAGTGAGACGCAATGCCAGACTCCTGGTCGATTCGACATCACACGCGACAACATCAAAACACGTGGTGGCATCATAATTGACCAATCGCTGGTTCGAATCCCAAGGCGCCGATCGGGCCGGGCGTTCGCGCGGCGGAGGCACTGGCGGCTCGTCAGCAAACTCTGGCGGTTACTTCATGCAGTTCGCACTCCAGGCGCCAAGCAGATATCCCCACGGGTGTCGTCCATATCGCTGACAAACGCTTGTTCACTCAGCGCGCGACATGAACATAAGTACATTATCCAATTGTGGCGCATTTCTCAACGCGATTTTTTGCGCAATCGAATCAACGGGGCTCGCGGCGCGAGTTTGGGGAGGAGCCGACCGGGGTCAGAATCGCGCGATCGCAATTCGGAGAGAAATGCAAAAAACGGGGGGGTAAACTCCGAAAACCCCCACACCGAAAACGATTATCCAGGCAAGCGAGATCACCGAACCGGCATCGCCATAATAGTTTGCGATGCGAGTAGCGATTTCGGAGTGGGCGGAGGGTTTTCGGAGTTTTCGGAATTGGTCTCCGAAAACAGTTCGGACGGTTGCTACTACGAAACTGGCGGCCGCTCAGAGCATGCGCAGCGCGATACTCAATGCCATGGCGGCCAGAAATAGGCAGACGATCAGCGGGATCTTCCAAGCCAAGTCGTGCGGTGCGCTCGCGCCGCAATGGCAACAATGCTTTTCCAATTGAGGTGTCAGCCGGCCGCAGTCGGCACAGACTCGTTTCGGGGCGCCGGGGTCACGGCCACAGTCGGGGCAGCGGTCAGTGGCAACGATCGCTTTGCAATAGGGACATGTCCGGGGGGCGGGTGTTCGGCGCGGGGGACGCTGGGCAACTAGTTCCCTAGGCGCCGACACCGGTTGGTAGGGATTGATTTCGAGATGTTGGATCGTGGCAGGCATGGGTGGTGGGTGGGGCTAGTGAAATAGGAGACCGTTCAACGGTCCGCCAATTGGTCAGTTGCGAGAATCGAGTCGTCGCCCCTCATCCGGCCTATCGGCCACCTTCTCCCCGCGAAGCGGGGAGAAGGCCGAAATGAGCCGGGTTCAAGTTACGAGCATGGCGCCTTGCCGTGAGTCGATCGTTCTTACGCGGCGAGGGCAGTGGAGATTTCCTGGGCGTTCTGGCGGTTGTTGGGTAGGCCCAGGCGATGGAATTTGGCCACAAAGGGGCGCTCGGGGTCGCGCACCTTAAGGTGCACGAACAGCATGCCGGTCGAGCTTTGGGTTTGATGCTCGTCGGCCAGCGAGTACTCGATCAACTCTTTTACCTTGAGCCGGCCAGAGAAACGCAGCACCAGCACGCGACGGTCGGTGAGGGCGACGACATATTCCTTAGTGAGCAGCATCAAGGCGATGGCGCCAGGCAACACGGCAATCAGGTACATGGCGATGATCAGGATCATCGGCGGTTGTTTGATGCCGTAAGCGACGCGCACGACGTTTTCGCCCGGCTCCAGGTAGGGTTCAAAGGCGTCGCGGACCTGTTGTTCGTTGAATCGAGCCATGACAGGCGTCTCCGGTTGGGTGAGGGAAATTGGCGGTTGAATTGGCCCCGTTCAGCAGCAGATACGGCGGCTGGCGGGGCTTCTGACACGCGGAAACGGGCTTTTTTGCCGGTCGGGTCTCGGCTCGACCTGCGGGCAGGGTTTTGAGTACCATTGCGACCCCCTCCCGGTGGCGCCGACCGCTGGGAATTTCCTGAGTGGAGACGCCAGCATGCGAAACTGGACTCTCGGGCTGAGCGCGTCGGATTTGCTGCTGTTGGTAGGCGCCAGTTTTGTGGCCGTGACAAGCCTGGTGCGGATGATGCGCGCGCACCGCGACGAACTGGTCACGCGACTCGATCGCGAGGCCCATGCCGAGCAGTTACGCCGCCGGGCGGAAGAGCTGAAACAGCGACAAACGACGCAAACAGCGGCCTAGCTGGAATCGGCCGGGCAATCTACGATTATTCAAAGCTGCGCTGAGTTTGAGCGTACAAAACCGCTGTCGAGTGGCATTGTGCGGCCTTCCGCTGGTCGGCCGGTTCATGTCTCGCACAGGCTGCCATGAGCGGCTCAATTCCTTTCAATCCACGCTTGCGCCATGCCCGGTAAGCTCTACATCGAGACAGTCGGCTGCCAAATGAACATGCTCGACAGCGAGCTGGTGGTGGCCAGCTTGCGCCGTCAGGGTTATGAGTTGGTCGACGCGCCGGGCAAGGCCGACACGATCTTGTTCAACACGTGCAGCGTGCGGCAACACGCCGAGGACAAGATTTACAGCGCGCTGGGGCGACTGAAGCACGCCAAGCGCAACCATCCGCACAAGGTGATTGGCGTGTTGGGCTGCATGGCCCAGAAGGATCAGGAGCTGATCTTCAAGCGGGCGCCGTTCGTCGATTTGGTGGTGGGGCCCGGCCAGTTACATCAGGTGCCTGGCCTGATCGAGGCTGCCCGCGCGGAGCGTGGCCAAAGGTTGGAGGTGAGCCTCGACCGGGCGTCCGGCAGCCGAGTGGAGGTGGAGCAGAGCTTTGAAAGCTACGATCCGCTGCGCGATCCACAGATGCGGCCGACGCCGTACCAGGCCTTTGTGCGGATCATGATTGGTTGCGACAAGTTTTGCACCTATTGCATCGTGCCGAAGGTGCGCGGGCCGGAGCAGAGTCGGCCGCCGGAGCATATTTTGGCCGAGGTGCGCAAGCTGGCCCACGAGGGTTGCCGCGAGGTGACGCTGCTGGGGCAAACCGTGAACAGCTACCACCACGCTGGCGCGCGACTCTCGGATTTGCTCTATCGCATTTCGGAGGTCGACGGCATCGACCGCATCAAGTTCGTGACGAACTACCCCAAGGACATGACCGACGATTTGTTGCAGGCGGTGCGCGATCTGAAGAAGTGTTCGCACTATTTGCATGTGCCAGCGCAGCACGGGTCGAACCGCATCCTCAAGGCGATGAAGCGCAACTACACGGTGGAATTTTACCGCGACATGTTGGCGCGGATTCGCGAGACGATCCCCGACGCCGCGGTGACCAGCGATTTCATCGTGGGCTTTTGCGGCGAGACCGAGGAGGATTTTGCGCAAACGGTGGAGCTAGTGCGGGAGTGCCGCTTCAAGAACAGCTTTATCTTCAAATACAGCCCGCGCCCCAGCACCAAGGCCGACGACCTGCTGCCCGACGACGTGCCGGAAGCGGACAAACGGCGGCGCAACAACGAACTGCTGGCGGTGCAGAACGCCATCAGCGAAGAGGACCAATCGCGCCTGGTGGGCGAGACAGTGGAGATACTGGTCGAGGGGCCAAGCAAGCAAGCGCAGCGGCAGGCGGAAGGCTCGCTCTTGCAGCTTACCGGGCGGACCATGTGCGACCGCATCGCCGTGTTTGAAGGAAACGAGCGATTGATCGGCAAGCTTGTGCCCGTTTTGATTTACGACGCCACGGCGTTTACGCTGCATGGCGCGATCGTCACGCAACACGCGGGCCCCGAGGTGTATAGCCTAAAGGCTTAGTCGCCAGCCTGGTTCCGCGCCGCATCCCTTAACGCAACCGCCTGCCGCTCCCCATGGAAATCGACGTCATACGGCGCTACCTCGACCAAGAAGCCGAGGCGATCCCTTGGTTGCGCAGTCTAGGCATCGTCGACGGCGCCAAGGGGCAACGGGCCCTGGTGCGGATTGCGGGGGGTGGCGTGACGCTCGACCTGATGGCCGATCTGTGCCGGCAATTGGCCGAACAGTTGCCGCGCTCGAGCGATGCCGACATGGCGCTCAACAATCTGGACCGCTTCTTTCAGGCGCAGCGCAGCCCGTTGGCACTGGCCACGCTGTTCGAGCGCGACCGCGAGGCGCTGCCGGTGCTGTTGCAGATCTTTTCGACGAGCCAGCACTTGAGCGATTCGCTGGTCACCGACGGCGAGGCGTACGACCTGCTGCGGATCACCGAGGGGCAACCGGTGAAGCGCGAGGTGCTGATCGAGGAGCTATGGTCCGAGATCGAAGTCTTGCCCGACGAGCGGGCCGTGATGACCGCGCTACGGCGCTTCAAGCGGCGAGAGACGTTGCGGATTGCCTATGGCGACATTGTGCGCGGGCAGCGGCTAGACATTGTGACGGGGCAGATATCGTATCTGGCCGACGCCTGCCTGGAGGTGGCGACGCGCTTTGCGCGGCGAGCGCTGGAGGCCAAGCGCGGCGCGCCGCGCGGTCCGCACGGCCGACGCGCGCGATTCACGATCCTGGCGCTGGGCAAGCTGGGCGGATTGGAGTTGAACTATTCCAGCGACATTGACCTGATTTGCCTGTACGACGCCGACGGCGCGACCGATGGCCAGCGACCGGTGTCGAACACCGAGTTCTTCGATCGATTGACGCGCGAGGTGGTCAAACTGCTCAACGAGGTGACCGACCTGGGACAGGTGTACCGGGTTGATCTGCGACTGCGGCCAGAGGGTTCGCGCGGGCCAATCGCCAGCAGTCTGGAACAGGCGATTCATTATTACGACGTGCTGGGACGCACCTGGGAACGGCAGGCGTACGTCAAGGCGCGGCCCGCCGCCGGCGATGTTGATCTGGGGCACGAACTGCTGCGACAACTCGAACCGTGGATTTATCGCCGCTATCTTGGCCTGGCCGACATCGCGGGCATCAAGGCGCTCAAGCGGCGCATCGAGCAGCGCACGGAGCAAGAAGGGGGGGACATCCACAATGTCAAAACCGGGCATGGCGGCATCCGCGATATCGAGTTCGTAATCCAGTTTTTGCAGTTGCTTAATGGCGGCGACCTGCCCGAGATTCGCACCGGCAACACGCTGTTGGGGATCGCGCAGCTTGAGCAGTGCGGTTGCCTGACGCACCTGGAACGGACGATCCTGGAAGAGAACTACGCCTTTTTGCGCAAGATTGAGCATCGCTTGCAGATCATGTTCGACCTGCAAACGCATCTCTTGCCCGACAATGCGAGCGAGATGCGCAAGCTGGCCATTCGGCTGGGCTACGCGGATCAGCCTGGCAAGACGGCGCTGGCGGCGTTCGAGGCCGATTATCAAAGCAAACGCGAACTGAACCGGCGGATATTGGATCATCTGTTGCACGACGCGTTTGGCGACGACGCCGCGACCGAGCCGGAGGTCGACCTGGTGCTCGACCCCGATCCGCCGCCGGAGCGCATCGCCGAGGTACTGGGGCGCCATGGATTTCAGGACGTCGACGAGGCGTACAAGAACCTGATGGCGCTGGCGACGGAGCGGTTTCGCTTTTTGTCGACGCGGCGCTGCCGGCATTTTTTGGCGGCGATCGCGCCGCGACTGTTGGCCGAGATTGGCAAGACGCCCGACCCCGACGCCACGCTGATCAATCTGGAAAAGGTGAGCGACTCTCTGGGCGGCAAAGGGGTGCTGTGGGAGCTGTTCAGCTTCAATGCGCCGTCTTTGCGATTGTATGTCGAGCTGTGCGCGTCGAGCCCGTATTTGTCGCACATCCTCATCAGCAATCCGGGCATGCTCGACGAGTTGATGGACAGCCTGGTGCTGAACAAACTGCCGAACCTGGAGATATTGCAGCGGATGCTGGCGGAGTTATGCCGCGCGGCGGAGGACCTCGAACCGATCTTGCACAGCTTCAAGAACGCGCAAGTACTGCGCGTGGGCGTGCGCGACATTTTGGGCAAGGACGACATTCAGGCGACGACCGGCGCGCTATCGGACGTGGCGGAGACATGCCTGGAGCAGATCGTGGTGGCCGAATACGACAAGCTGGCGGCCAAGTGGGGAGAGCCCACCTGGAGCGAAGGGGAGCGCGCCGGCGAGCCGTGCGAGTTGATCATCTTGGCGATGGGCAAGTTTGGCGGGCGCGAGTTGAACTACAACAGCGACCTGGACCTGATCTTTTTGTACGAGCAGGATGGCTCGACGATCCCCGGGCGCCGCGCGCGGCACGCGCAGACGACGACGAACCAACACTTTTTCAGCGAGTTGGGCCAGCGAATCATCAAGGTGGCCGGGCGACTGGGAACGCAGGGGCGTTTGTACGAAGTGGACCTACGGCTGCGCCCCACCGGCCGCAGCGGCGCGTTGGCCACCACGGTCGAGGAGTTTTGTCGCTACTTCGCCGAGGGGCAAGGGACCATCTGGGAGCGGCAGGCGCTGCTCAAGTCGCGGGTGATCTATGGCGCCAACGGCGCGCGGCAAGCAGGCGAGCAAGCCATTGTGGACAGCATCTACGTTCGCGCGTGGTCGCCGGACGACACCCGCGCCATTCGCGACATGCGCGGGCGACTCGAGCAGACGGCCGCCGCGGGAGACATCAAGCGGGGCCGCGGCGGGATCGTCGACATCGAGTTTTTGACGCAGATGCTACAGCTCAAGTATGGCGCCGGACGCGCCGCCCTACGCCAGGCGGGGACGCTGGCCGCCATCGAGGCGCTGCGCACGGAGCGGCGAATGAGCGGCGAGGACGCGGAGTTTTTCACGCGCGCGTATCGCTTTCTGCGGCGGATCGAGGCGCGGTTGCGGCTGATGAACCCGACCGCCCGCGATGAGTTGCCGACCGAACCGATCGAGCTTGTGAAGCTGGCGCGGGTGCTGGGCTTTGCGAGCGGCGAGGCGCTGTTGGCCGAGGTGACGGAGCATCGCGAGCGCGTGCGCGCGCGGTTTGACGAGATTTTTGTGGCGGAAGAACGCCCGCTGGCTGCGGTGTGGTGAGGGGAGGGAAGTTCGTATACAATCAATGGCACGCCGGTGATCGTCGACGAGCTTTTACGAGACTGCCATGAACATTCCGGTGATTCGCGGAGTGATCGACCGTCGCATCCTGATCAATTATCACGTTGATCCCAGCGTGCTGGTGCGTGTCTTGCCGCATCCCTTTCGGCCGCAGGTCGTGCATGGCGCGGCGCTGGCCGGCATCTGCTTGATTCGACTCAAGCAAGTTCGACCGACGTACTTGCCATCGTGGCTCGGCATCTCCTCGGAAAACGCGGCGCACCGGTTCGCCGTCGAGTGGGACGATACGAATGGCGTTGGCAGCGGGGTGTATGTGAATCGGCGCGACACCAGCTCTCGGCTGAACGCCTTGGCGGGTGGGAGACTCTTTCCCGGCCTGCACCACCACGCGCGATTCGATGTCGCCGAGACGGCCGAGACGTTGGAAATTGCCGTTCGCAGCGACGATGGCGCCATGCGACTTTCGGTGCGAGGTCGCCGCGCCGCTCGATTGCCGGCGTCGTCGATTTTTGCATCGCTGGCTGAGGCCTCCGCGCTTTTTGAAGCTGGGTCGCTTGGATATTCGGCCACCGCCGACCCGACTCGCTTCCAAGGCTTGGAACTGCGCTGCACCGACTGGCGCGTCGAGCCGCTGGAGATTTCCGAAGTTCATTCCAGCATGTTTGACGACGCAGCGCTGTTTCCGGCCGGTTCGATTGAGTTTGACTCGGCGCTTTTGATGCGCGGCATCCAGCACGAATGGCATGGCAAGCCTGATTTTTGCGGCGCCGCCAATGATCGGAACAACTGCCTGCTCGAACCGGCCGCGCGGTGAGGGGAGCGACCACGAGATGCCGAAGCTACCGCCATTTATAGCCGGAACGCTTTGGATCGTCGGGGGCGCCGTGACGCTTTCGCTGTACGTGCTGTTGGTCTTTCGCCCGGTGAACATACCTGACAGTAATGGAATGCGCGGTGAGTTGTATGGACCGGTGGCGTTTTATCTTTTGCCAATTTCGATCGGGTGCGTAGTCGCCATCGGATACGGCGTTTACCAGATCATCGGATCGCTATGGAAATAGTGCTCCATGCGCTATCGGCGGTCCTGTTAGCGCTTTCCGCCTGGGTGATCTTCGCCAACTGGTGGATCGTCGTTTCGTATTTCGTCTGGCGCAAGCATGCGTCTTTGATTCCGCTCGTGGGGGGCGCGCTGGGCTGCTTGGGATGCGCGCTGTCGCCATTTCCTGCACTAAACGGACTCAAGTGGGCGCCGCTTTTGCTCGACATCGGCAGCGTGCCGGTCCTAGGTAACACCGCGATTTATTTTGCAATCGCGTACATTCGCCGGAAAATAGGGCACGCTCCGACTGACGACCAGGGAGACGGCACACTTTGAGCCAGCGATTCCTCCGATCGCTCGCCGACGGCCAATACAAACAACGAGCAATCGGGGCGTTCGCCTGCTTACTGTTTGTGTATCTCGGCTCGTATCTCATTTGGTCGCGGATGGCATACCGAACGGCCGACGCGATCGACGGCGAAGGATTTTGGTTTGTGTCGCCCGACGGACCGCGACAAGATTCGATCAACGCGATTGTCAACTCGGTGTATCGGCCGTTGATTTGGATCGACGTGGCGCTCGGCGCTGGGCGCTCTCCCGCCTCGGCGCCAATACGAGGTCTAGATTAGACGCCCGCCAATCTCCTCACGGGCCGCCAGTCACCGGCTCACTACCCGACTTGGTGGAGAGCGCCTGATAGATGGCCAGGTCGATCGTTTCTTGCAGAAAATGGACCGAGCCGTCGCCATAGAGGAAGTGCGCGCCGCCGGGATGGGGCGTGCTGGGCGCGCGGCGATTGGCAATCATGGCTCGCGGGCCGCGAAGCGTGAGCGACGGAGGTATTACTGCGTCTTCAGTTCGACGAGATCATCGGGCACGCAGCCATCACAGTCTTCGGGGGCTTCGCTGGTCTTGGCTTCCAGCGGCATCATCGGGGGCGCGATGCCGAGGCGAGTTCGCTCGATAGGCAACAGCGCGGCCAGCACTTGCCCTAGCGCCGCGTAAAGCCCTTGATCGGCCTGGCGGCGCAAGGCCAGACAGAAGGAGGGGACCCACCAGGCGATATGATCGGCGAAGAACTTGCTGTAGGCCAGTTGGCACACCTCCGCCTGAGCGGCCGATTCTTCGGTCGCTGCCGCGTGGGCCAAGCGCTTCTTCATTTGCAAGAAGCCGAGAAACTCGAGTTCCAGCGGCAGAAAATCGGCTCGCTCGCGGGCGATAGCGCCCGGCTCGATGCCGAAGGCGTGATAAAAGCCGGCGATGTCGGCCATTTCCTGGGCGCGAAAGAAGGTGTCTTCGTTCTTGTGATACTCGGTTTCGTACGGCGGACATTCGCGGCAGGTCACCAGCCCGAACACGCGCTCGTATTCGGCGCGAATCTCTGACGGCGTTTGGGCCAGTCCCGCGATGACGCCGCGCAGATCGAGGTCTTCGATCGGCAACTCGCCAAAGCCCAGCGGCAGCGAGTGGTCGGCAAATTCATCGCGCAGCGTTTCAACCGCCAGCACGGCCATGCGCAGATTGTTGGGATCGAGGACCAGACGCCAGGCGTCGCCGCGCGGATCGGAAAGCGCGGCCGACAAGAAGCGGAACAGCGCCTCCGCCGCTAGATCGAGTTCTGGCGCTTCGTTCGCGCCGACTGCGGGCGCCAATTGCGATGCCATGGCAGACCTCTGGTGCTAAATGGAGTTGGCGTGCTTGTCGGCGGGCCGCTCGATGATGGGCTCGTCGATGGTCACGCGCACGACCTCTTTGTCGAACTTGTTGTAACCAATCACGGTGTCGTTAAAGATTTCTTGCACCTGCTCCTTGCCGGATGGCATGCGGACCACGACCTCGGCGACTTTGGGGCCCTTTTCGATTTCGAAGCGGTACAAGATCTGCCGCTGGGCGCGGAACAGTTGGAGCACCGCCAAGAGCTCGCGATCGGGGCAGCTATACTGCTCGATGGCGTGATCGACGCCGGGGCCAAACATTTGACGCAGATAGTCGCGCGGCACCCAACGGGGCGGAATGTAGAAGCCGTTGGGCTCGGTGCCAAACTGCGGATAGAGCGGCAGCGCCACCTGACGCTCGCGAATCAGGTAGTAGAGCGGGTTTTTGGGATTATCGACCCAGCGCCCCTCATCGCCGACTTCCACCAGCCCTTGCAGGCGAATCTTGCCGACGCAGACCGACATACAGCGCGTTTCGATCGGCGCGCCGTCGGGGCATAGTTCGGGATCGCTCCCTTCGATACGGGGATAACAGCCGACGCACTTTTCGCTGGTGTGGGTGTTGCCGCGGTACATCACCTTTTTGTAGGGGCAGCCTTCGACGCACTTGCGGTAGCCGCGGCAGCGCGTTTGATCGATGAGCACAATGCCGTCTTCCGGGCGCTTGTAAATCGCTTGTCGCGGACAGGCTCCGAGGCAGCCGGGATAGGTGCAGTGGTTGCAGATGCGGGCTAGGTAGAAGAACCACACGCGATGCTCGGGCAGTTGCGTCGAACCGCTGAACTGGCCGGGCTTCCACTTGCCGCCGGTGGCGGAATCTTCGTGCACGTTGGGAGCGGCCCATTCCGATTCTGTCGGCAAATAGCCGAGCACGGCCTGCGCGCCCTCAGGACCGATGCGCTTTTCGGCGGCCTCGAAGATCGTCTTGCCGCGGAAGGTTCCATAGGGATGGTGGTCGGGATCTTTCTCGCTGGCGTCCCAGACCTGCCCTTCGGGATTTTCCTTCTCCAGCATGGAAAGGATCTTGGCGTCCCAGTGGCGCGGATACCCGCCATAAGGCTTGGTCTCCACGTTGTTCCACCACATGTATTCCTGACCGCGCGAGAAGGTCCACGTGCTCTTGCAGGCCATGGTGCAGGTTTGGCAGGCGATGCACCGATTGGTGTTGAAGACAAACGCGAACTGCCAGCGGGGATGATGCTCCTCGTAGGGGTAGCTCATCTCACGTCCGAGTTGCCAGTTATATACCTGAGCCACGGCTCATTCCTTTCCTTGCGCAAGTTCGACACGCGACGACGCGCCTGCTGGCGGCATTTGAATCTGAACCAAATCGAGCCCCACCTCTTCTTCTGGCTCTTCCACGATCGTTTCACGAAACCGCAACACCCCTCCCTGGCGAGCGAGCAAAGCGTCGACCTCGCGTTCGACATGCGCGTCGCCATAGAAGGCGCGCAACTCGCAGAGCATGGGATAGCCCGGGTTGTGAAACAGACTGAGCAGTTGCGCGCGATTCCAGCCCATCCAGGCGAACTCTTCCAGCATGCACTGAAGCATGAGCGCCGGATCGCCGCCGGGGACTGGCTCGGCCATCAGTTCCAGCGGATCCTCTTCGGCGGCGTCGCGCGCGAGGGGATGCACCTTTGGCGCCCAACGATCGTCGGCTGCGCTCATGATTGCGACTCCAAGCCTTCGACTCGGGTAAATCGACCGGTCAGATACAATTGCGCTTCGGGCGCTTCGCTTTGGGGGGCGAACGGCACGGTGGCGGCTTCCCACGCTCCCTTGCCGTCCAGGCCGCCCTTGCCGGCCTTGGTCACGCGGACCAGCGTTTCTTTGGGGACGGTGTTGATCGCGTGATTGTCGGTCTCGCCGCCAAACAGGAACGCCATTTTCACTTTGGCCTTGTGAAACAGCGTGTCGGTCTGGTGCATTGGCATCAGCCAGTTGCGGGTGCAGGCCTGCTGCGAGCCGTAGCGCAGGTTAGCCTGATAACCGGTGTCGGCCGAACGCGCCCGCCCGTCGGGACGGGTTTCGTGCGCGAGGACCGTCTTTTCGGTGGCGATGCAGGGAGCGTGCTTGGTCATGACGACGCCGCGCGGATAGCTGGTGTTGAAGGTCACGCGGACGAGGAAGCGAGCCACCTTGGCGCGCTCGGGATCGTTTTCCCAACCAGTGAAAGGTCGATCGGCCGGATTGGAATCGAGATACACATAGTCGCCGTTTTCCAACCCCATCTCTTTGGCGTCGTCGGGGTTCACGTGCAATTGGTGATCATTGAAGAACGGCAGCCGTTTGTCGCGGCGGTAGGGATCGCCAAAGTTCGAGTCCCAGATGTTGTGCCAATCAATGTTCGACCACTGCGAATGCACCCGGTGCCGCGTCTTGGGGGTAAGCAGATAGAAGCGGAAGCCTTGCGCCCAAAGGGGGTTCTGCGTGGTCTTCACCTCGCTCCAGGGGAGCTTGATGTTGCGGATCGTCCGCTCGTCCCAGTGCATCGCCTCGCGCGACAACCCAAAGTCGTCGGGACGAATCAAAGGGTTGGTGCTCACGATCACGTTGGGCAGATAGGGAGTGGCCTCCGGACCCTCGCGATGCACGACGAAATTCTCGCCGTGCTGGATTGCTTCCGGGATGTCGCAGTAGGCGTTCAGCCGGCCGGTGTCGGTCCAGAACGGCATGTTGTCTTTGAGGTTCTCGAAGAAGGGGATGCGGGGGTAGGTGCGGAAGAGCATCAGCGCCACGCCCGGCTCGCCAAACTTGCCATTCAGGATGTCGTCGACCTTGTAGCCGCGCGTGGTCGTCGAGGAGTCCATCAAGCGCTGAATGTAGACCTTCACGCCGTCGGCGCGGTCATTGAGGATGAAGCGCCAGTAGTCGGCAAAGCGCTGATCACCGGTCTCCTTGGCAAGCGCCTCGGCAGTGTCGGCCAGGATGTACACGTCGTCGCGCGTCTCGTAGAGCGGCTTGACGCCACCCTTCCAGACTTGCAGATACGGATTGGAGCATGAAGCGGTGATCTCGTAGGTTTGAAACTCCATCCAGGTGTTGGCCGGCAGCACGATGTCGGAGTATTCGCAAGAACTGGTGATCTCGACATCCTGCGACACAATGCAGTCGATCTTCGGATTCACCACGAACAGCATGTTGTACGCATGCTTGGCGTTATTGAGCAGATTGACGTTGGTGAACCACAAGAACTTGGTCGGCGACGGCATGTGCGTATGGCCGGTGAAGCACTGCCGGCCGTACTTGGGGGTGTCGACGATCAACGGGCGTTCGCCGTGGTTCCAGTAGGCGGGCTCCTCGTCTTTGGTCGTCTTGTTGACTTTGATTTCCTTGCCATCGACCGCGGGATCGAGATTCGGGGCGAAGGGATCCTCGGCGATCCACCCCATGAAACCGGGGCCGGTCTCTGGCGAACTTTGAAAGAGCGCGGCTTTGTAGTTGCCCGACCAGGAGTAGCAGCCGGCGCCGGGGCGACCAAGTTGGCCGGTGAGCAAGATCGGCAGATACTGGGCGCGATTGGCCAGCGTGGCATGGAACCAGTGGTTGATGCCTTCGCCAATGTGGATGGCGACGGAATGGCCGGCCTGGGTGGTGTCCCAGATTTCCTTGGCCAATTGCTCGATCAGTGTCTTGTCGGAGCCGGTGATCTCGGCCACGGTGTCGAGATCGTAGTCTTTGAGGTGCGTCTGATAGGCGTCCCACAAGGTGAGGATTTCGACCTCTTCGCCGTTGGCCAGCTTGACCTTGCCGCTGAACGAGAGTGCCGGGGCGATGCCGGCGGCCTCCATGCGCGGCCCCAGATCGTCGCGGGTGATGGGCCGAATCTTCTTGTGTTTTTCGTCGTAGACGCAGAAGTCGCCGAGCTTGGCGTATTGCTCGTCGGTGATGTGCTGCTGGGTATACGACGGGCCATCCTTTTTAAGGGCGGGCTTGTAATCGGCGAACAGATCGGCGGCGCGCAATCGCTGCAAATTGTCGGCGCGAATCAGCAAAGGAAAGTCGGTGTAATTGCGGACAAACTTCTCGTCGTACCAATGGTTGTCCATCATCAACCTGGTGATGCCGAGAAAGAGCGCCGTATCGGTACAGCCAGGACGCACCTGGATCCAGTAGTTGGCCTTGGTCGCCGGCGGTGAATACTCGGGGGTGATGACCGCGATGCGACCGCCGCGCTCCATGATCTCGATGAACCAGTGCGAGTCGGGCATCTTGTTTTCGACCAGGTTCTTGCCGCACTGGATATGCAGCTTGGCGTTGCGCATATCGTTGAAGTCGCAGTCCGAACCTTGCAGGCCGTGGACAAATGGGAAGCCGGGCGCTTGGTCGCCGTGCCAGGTGTAGTTCGACCAGAGGCGTCCACCAAGCGCGTCTTTGGGCTCGACATTGCGCACCTTCTGGTCGAGCAGCGCGAGCATGTTGGACCAGCGATAGAGGCCATACTTGCCCATCACGCCGAGCAGCCCCATACCGCCGCGCAGTTTGAAGGTGCGGGTGCCGGCGTGATGGCAGGCCTCGATCATTTCTGGCACGTAGCCATCTTTTTCGAGCCGTTTGGCGCCCTCGTCGCCGCTGTAGGTTTTGGCGATGGCGATAGCGCCCTTGGCGTGATAGCCCAGGGCCTCGTCCCACGACATCTTGACGAAGGTGTCTGTGCCGCGCGAATTGAATTTGTATTTGTCGCGCAGTTCGGGCTGATCGCTGAGCGACGGAAAGCCGTCGTCGGCCCACTGCTTCCACCCCTTGCGCACCATCGGCCCGCGCAAGCGATAAGGACCGTAGACGCGGCGCTGCTGCGTGAATCCCTTGGAGCAGCCGCGCGGGTTCCAATGCACCGTGTCGGTATTGCCGTAAATGTCCTGGCACTTGCCGGCTTCGTAGGCCTGCTCGGACCGGATCACCACGCCGTTGCGCACAAACGCCCGCATGCGGCAGTTGTGGGTGTCGTTGGGGGCGCACACCCAGGTGAACGAACTGTCGGCGCGGTATTGATCGCGATAGAGTTGCTCCCAATCGCGATTGGGATACAAGCCCAGCGGGTTGGCGACGCTCACCGGGTCGAAGGCCCACAACCGCGAGGTCATCAGGCTCGAGCCGCCCACGGCGGCCAGCGAGGCTTGCAGGAAATCTCGGCGATCCATGATCGAACGCTCCTCAATGGCCAAGGCCAGGCGGGATGCCGGCGCGGACCAGATAGTGCTCACTCCAAACGCAAATCGTTCCACAAGGTGATCAGCTTTTGCCCGGCACGGTCGCGATGCGCGCCGTTAAACAGGGCCACGGCCAGCGAGTATTTGCCGCCACTGGCCAGTGGCACGCCGCCACCGTCACTCGGCTGCAATGGTCGCTTCAAGACAACGCTCCATACGCCATCCTTCCAACTGGCGGTAGCTTCGACCGCTTGCGACACTTTGGGGCGGAAGGTGACGCTGCCCGGCCCGGCGGCCACTTGCGCCGCGGCGGTATGATCGCGCACAGCGAGCGGATTACCGCCGGCATGAGCCGTGACAAAGTCGGGCAAGGTTTGATCCTTGAGCAGTTCGCGATACTGCGCGTCGTCAAAGGGATATTCGTCGGACAACTGGCGCTCGGCGCCCTTGTCGGCCGTGCCGGCCCGCCATTGCCACAGATCGATTACGTTGCCCGGCGCGCCCATGCCCAGGAATGGCTCGGCGTCGCCCTGATACAGTTCGATCGCCGCCATGTCCTCAAACTGGTCCTGCACGACGGCGCTATCGCTCTGCGTGTCGTCTTTCCAAGAGAGGCGGATCGCCGCTGTCGTGCCATCGTGAACGGCCTGCACATCGACCCAAGGTTCGGCCTCGTCGCGCCACCACAGCGGCATGACTCGCAATCGCGTTGGGGTGGTCGACGCCCAGGCCGCCGAATCGGCCTCGCCCGGCAACTCGCTGACCTTGGCCGCCGTGATCTGGGCGCGCCGAGCCACCGAAGCCTCGCGCGCCTCCGGCGTCGAAAGCGACAGCACAAACTGCGTGAGGTCAGCGATGCCGGCGGGATCGACATTCTGCAAGGCCGGCATCGGCGTGCCGGGCATGCCCGAGAGGATGCGTCGATAGACGCCGGGAACTTCTGGCGAGCCCTTGAAGATGCCGAGCGTAAGATCGCGCGGACGGGTAGGCGTGCCGTCGATGTCGACCATTTTATCTTGCCCGTCGCCTTTGCCTTCTTTGCCGTGGCAGCCGACACAGCCCTTGGTCAGATACAGTTCGCGGCCGCGAGCAATCGACTCGGCAGTGGCGTCGGCGATTTGCGGGACTTCGATGACATCGCCGGGAGTCGTGAGCGGGGCAATCGCCTCGGCGAGTTCTTCCGGCGTGATCTCGCGTTCTTCCTCGGCGGCGAACTGGCGTTCGACGTCGCGAACCCCCTCGCGACGAAATTCAAACACCTGCTCGGCCAGCAGGTTTCGATCTTCCGCCGGCAAATGCTCCCAGGGGGGCATCGACGAGCCGGGCATGCCGCGAACAATGACTTTCTCCAGATCGCCGATGGTCGGCACGCCATTGACCGTGCTCACCAACTTGAAGGCGCCAGCTCGAAAGTCTCGTGGTCGTGGATAAACGAAGATCGCGGCCAATCCTTTGCCGTCTCCCTTGTCACCATGACATGCGGCGCAGTGCTGCTTATACAGCGCCATAGCCCGTTCGTTGGGGAAGCTCACTGCACTGGCGGGCGCGACGGCCGTTTCGGCAGCAGGTTCTGGGGCCGGGTCTGTCGCCGCTGTGGCGGTGGGTTCCGCCGCTTGCTCGGCAGCCGGTTCAGCAGGAGCTTCGCTGTTGGCATCGCTGGGAGCAGCATCCACCACTGACGTCTGTGGTTCTTGAGCGGGCAACTCCTCGGCGACCGTTGTCGGCGCGGCCTGGTTCTCTTCCGCGCTCGCGCCCGATTGCGTTGACGCGCTGGTCGCGCCTTCGGAATAGCAGCCGGCGAGGCCTACCGCGCCGATCGCAGCGAACAGCGTCGCTTGCCAAACTCGCCCGCGGCCGGCTGATGTCACACTAGTCATCGAAAGCTCCTTCGAAGCTGACCTCGCGCTATCCGCGGTCACAGTTCAAGCAGGTCGCGACTTGTGTTGGCCGGGCGACCACAGCCTTTGTGAACGCTGATCCTTGTTGAGGGGGCCAATACGCACGCTTCGTGCCTTTTTTCACCAAGTGGCGCCAAAAAGCCGATACAGCGGGAAAAAGCAAGAAAATAGACCGAAGATGGCCAATTGAGGCGCTGCGTCAAGCGCGCTCTCTGGCGCGCCTGCTGAGCAACACTGCTCATCGCCGCACGCGCCAGCGGTGGAAATCAGTACCGGGTGCAGGACTGTTGTGTGGCAGCGCATCGTCATTCGCTCATCCTCATTGCGGCCTGCAAATTGGTGGGGGGCAAATCGTCGGTGGCGGTGACGATCTCGACCAGCGCCGGGCCATCGTGCGCGAGCGCTTGACGAACGACCGACTCGGTGGCCTGCGCCGAATTCAAGCGCCAGGCGCGAATGCCAAAGCTGTCGGCCAGTTGGAGCAGGTCGGGATTGGCGTGCATCGATCCATACACATGCCCCTCGAACTGCAAGCGCTGTCGAAACGCCAACACGCGGTACGAGTTGTCGTTGACCACGAAGATTTTGATGGAAATCGACTCGCGGACGGCCGTCTCCAGGTCTTGCACCGTCATCAGAAAATCGCCGTCGCCCAACCAGGCGATCACAGTGCGATCGGGGCGCGTCAGCTTGGCGGCCATCGCCGCGGCCAACCCAAACCCCATCGAGCCAAAATTCACCGCCGATAGGTAGCCATTGGGCGAACGCGTGCGAATGAACGCCGAGGGATACAACAGATGCATTCCGGCGCCGACGGCAACGATCGCATCGTCGGCCAAAATCGAATCGAGCAGTTCGGCGACTTGGGCAGGTGAGCCATAGCCATCGCGTGGCTGCCGCGCCGCGGTAAGCAAATGCCCCCAGGCGGTGCGGGCCTCGGCAAGCTGTTCGGTCCACTGCGCGCAAGGCGGCTTGTTTTCCCGCGTCCACTTTTCCAAAAGCTGGGCGAGAAACTCACCAGCGTCGGCGTAGATTGCTTCGACGGGGAACTTCTTTTGATCGTTGTCGCGATCCAAATTCGCCACGAGCACGTCGGCCACGATGGGCCAGGTGTACTCGTAGGTCGACATATCCGACAGCGTGCAGCCGATGCCGAGAATGAAATCGGCGCGGCGCATGGCCTCGTCGGCCACGATATTGCCGCCGCCAAAACCAGTGCGACCCAAGCACAAGGGATGCGTCTCGGGCAGCGCGCCGCGGCCGTTGCCCGTGGTGGCCACCGGCGCTTGCAGTCGCTCGGCAAGTTCCAGCAGCCTGTTGTTGGCCCGCGCGCTGGAGACGCCCGAGCCGGCCAGGATCAATGGACGCCTGGCCTGCGCGAGTCGGCGCAGCGCGTCGTCGACCTCGGCTTCGTCGGCCCGCGGCGGCGCCGGCAAGCTGAGGTCCAGTGCCGACAAGGAGACGGCGCCGCGATCGGTCCATAGATCCTCGGCCACTTCCACCAGCACCGGGCCACCGGGACCGGACATGGCGGCCTGGTAGGCGCTGCCAAACACCAAGGGGATCTCGTCGACGGTGTTGACGCGATAGGTCGCCCGGCAAAGTGGAGCGAAGACGCGCACATGATCGAGTTCGAGCATGCCGTCGCAGCCGCGCAAGCGGCGTTTGGTGGCGCCGCTAATCGCGATCATGGGAGAACAATCCTTGGCCGCGTTCGCCATGCTGATCATGGCGTTGAGCGTGCCCGGCCCCGAGTGCAACACGGTGACGCCGGGTCGGCGCGTGAGCCGGCCTTCGGCGTCGGCCATGCTGGCGGCGACTTGCTCGTGTCGGCACGAGACATAGCGAATGGTCTCGCGCGCCTGATAGAGGCCATCGATCAATCCGACGATTGAGGTCCCAATGACGCCGTAGACGCGTTGCACCTGCATGCGTCCCAGGCAGGCAGCGACCAGATCGGCTCCACGCATCGTGCTCATCTTTGAAACGCCTTCCTAAAGATTTTTCAGCAGATCAGATAGCGGGCTTCCTCGCCGCGCAGCACGCGGGCGACATTGCCGATGGCCATGTCGATCACGCGTCCGCGAACTTCGCGCGTGGCGCCGGCGACGTGGGGCGTAAGCACCACGTTGTCGAGACCCAGCAGCGGATTGTCCGCGGCGATCGGCTCGCTGGAATAGACATCCAAGCCCGCTCCACCGAGCTTGCGCTCGCGCAGTCGGCTGGCCAGCGCCGCCTCGTCGAGACATTCGCCGCGGGACACATTGATGACCAGCGCCGTCGCCTTGCAAAGCGCCAAACGGTCGGCGTTGAGCAAATTGCGCGTTTCTTCGGTCAACGGGGTATGCAGGCTCACCACATCGGCCAGTCGCAGCAGATGCTCCAGCGGCTTGTATTGGGCGCCAAGCTGCGCTTCGACTTCTGGCGACAGACGCTGGGGATCGAAGTAGACAATTCGGGCGCCGAAGGCGGCCGCGCGTTTGGCGACTTCGCGTCCGATGCGTCCCATGCCGATGATGCCCCAGACTCGATCCTGCAGTTCGAACAGGCCTTGGTCCCAGAGCAATTGCGATTGGATCCACTCGCCGCGCGAGGTGTGCTGGTGCGCCGGCACCGCGTGCCGCAGCAGCATGAGCGCCATCATCAGGGCGTGCTCGGCCACCGAGCCATCGTTGACGCCCGGCGTGTTGGCCACCTGAACGCCGCGCCGCGCGCAGGCGGCGACGTCGATGTGCTCATAGCCAACGCTGGGTTGTTGAATGAAGCGCAAGTGCGGCGACGCCGACAGCAATTGCTCATCGATGCGATGGACGAAGGTGTAATCGCCGACGATGATTTCGGCCTCGGGAAGCGCCCGCTCCAGATCGGCATCGGTCGTGCCTTGCCCGCCCTGCACCTGCACATCGCCCCGACCGGTTTGCGAAGCCAGCCATTGCCCCACTATTTGCACCGGAACCGGCGCCATGACGACGACGCTTTTCATGTTTTCGCCTCACAGTCCATGTTGGAGTCGGATGAAATCGAAGCAGACAAGGGAAGCACTTCCGCCGGCGGCCCCAGGCAGCACGAGAGCGTGCAAGGGCCGGCGTCGGGGGGTCGCGCGCAGAGCGATCCGTTGGGACGAATCAAATCGGCGATCGTGGTGGTGCGAAACGTCTGCTCCACCACGGCGGCCGCGTCGTCCAAGCGCTGATGCAACAGGCACAACGTGGGATGGTCGGCCCGCGCCAAAGGACAGGAACGAATTCGCTTGATGGGATCAACGGCGTTGATCACGGCCAGCACCGGCACGCTCTCGGCCGGATAGGCCAGCATGAAGCCGCCGTGCAACCCGCGGCGCGAGTTCACCAGGCCCGCCCGTTGCAGACTTTGCAGCACCTTGGAGAGGTATTCCGGCGGCACCTGGGTCGTCTCGGCGATGACCCGGTTAATCATTGGGGCGGTGGGGCTTTCGGCCAGGCAAACGACTGCCCGCAGGGCGTATTCAGCGGTTTGTGAGATCATGAAACTCCCCCGTAAGTGCCGATCTGGCTTAATATTGGATATTTGTATCTTGACATCCGATTTATCCAGTCTAAAAATACCGGTGTCAAGGCAATTTTTGCTAGCCCCTGTCATTTTTTCATTTTTGACCGCCCTGCGGGGAGGCGAACGGGATGATCCGGATGGCGCCGGAGGCTCAGTCGCTAGAGGAGCGCTACACTAGCGCGGACTTTGACCACAGCCCGCTGGTGGCCTTCTACGAAGTGACGCGGGCGTGCGACTTGGTATGCCTGCACTGCCGGGCATGCGCGCAGCCCCGGCGACACCCGAACGAATTGAACACGCACGGCGCGCTGTCACTCGTTCGACAAATTGGATCGTTCCCTCGTCGGCCGTTATTGGTTCTGACAGGCGGCGATCCCTTCAAGCGCGCGGACCTCGATCAATTGATCGCGGAGGGGGACGAAGCGGGAATGGAGGTCGCGCTGACTCCGTCGGCGACGCCGCTGGTCACCTTTCGGGAACTACAGCGACTTCGTTGGTGGGGACTGCGACGACTGGCGGTGAGCATCGACGGCGCGGCGGCGGCTACGCACGACCGGATCCGCGGAGTCGCGGGGAGCTTTGAGCGGTCGCTGCGCATACTCAACGACGCGCGCGACGCTGGCCTGGAATTGCAGGTCAACACAACCATCACCGCCGACAACGTGACCGAACTTGGCGACCTTGCGGAACTGCTTTCGCAACAAGGTTTGGCGCTCTGGTCGGTCTTCTTTCTGGTGCCGGTGGGACGCGCCACCGACGTGGGCCGCATCGCGCCCGAAGAATACGAAGTGGTGTTTCAGCTTCTATACGATTACGCCAGGCAGGGGACGATGCGCATCAAGACCACGGAGGCGCCCCACTATCGCCGCTATGTCGCTCAACGGGCACAGCACGCGCACGGAGAGGCCGCTCGCATGGCGCCGGCGCGCGGACGCGCCCCCTGGGGCGTGAACGACGGGCGCGGCGTGGTGTTCGTCAGCCACACAGGCGTTATCTCGCCCAGCGGCTTTCTGCCGATTCCGTGCGGCGATTTTCCGCGCGATTCGGTGGTCGACATCTACCAGCAGCATCCCTTGTTCCGGTCGCTGCGGATGCCCGACTTGTTGCACGGCAAGTGCGGCGTCTGCCGGTACCGGCACATTTGCGGTGGCAGCCGCGCGCGGGCCTATGCGGTGACGGGGGACGTGTTGGCGGCGGAACCCGATTGCGTTTACCAACCACCCGATTGGCGTCCGGCTGGCGGCGTCGATCCGGCTTGTGACACTCACGTTGTTTAGGCCAGAAGGAGCGCATCATGAGCGTTGTTGAATCTGAAAAGCGTTTGGGCGAACTGGTGGCGGAGCATCCTTGCTACGCCGATGTCTTCGAGCGACTGGGACTCGATTACTGCTGCGGCGGCAAGCAAACGCT